>JACREE010000069.1 GCA_016218405.1 Gammaproteobacteria bacterium | reverse complement strand
CTTCTTTGCAACTCGCTGTCAATGAATTTTTTTACGAAACAGGCCAAGTCCCTGCGAACCTAGCCGCTTTAGGTATCACCACTCCACCACAGGGTCATTATATTGAACACGCCACACTTCAAAATGGCGCTATCATTTTAACTTACGGACAACAAGCCAATGCCACTCTCCAACAAAAAACCCTCAGATTCACACCTTATATTCACCCTGATCAAAGTTTAATTTGGCGTTGCCAATCGGCTTTACTTCCTTCCAATACTCATCTGGCGCCTGGCGCCCAAGATCAAACCCTCAGCAGCGACATCCTGCCCGATCTCTTGCCTCAAACTTGCCGCCCTTAATTTTTAAATAGGTATTCAGCGCTAGGGTCTGTTGACATTTCCATTATTTTTTTACGATCCAATTTGCCTGTTGCATTATGTGGTAGCGCTTTGAAAATGAATATTTTTTCTGGAACCTTATAATCAGAAAGTTTATCTTTACAAAAATCTTTAATCTCTTGCAAAGACAATGACGATGACGATGACGATGCTTTGTTTAACACAACACAAGCACAAACAATTTGCCTAAACTTTTTATCTGGAAAACCAATGACACAGACTTCTTCAACAAAAGGATGTTGAGTTAAAATAGCTTCAACTTCTTGCGGTGCGATATTTGATCCACCACGTATAATCAACTGTTTCTTTCTGCCAACAAACCAGATGAACCCATCCTCATCTTGATAGGCTAAATCTCCACTATAAATCCAGCCATTTCGTAATGTTTTTGATGTTTCCTCAGGATTTTTCCAATATCCAATCATATTTGCTTGAGAATTGATTTTGATCTCACCGATTTTCTCGCTTTCAACAGCCTTATCGTCATCATCTACAATCTTGATTTCTACACCTATCGCAGGCTTCCCCGCCGAACCTAATTTCGTTTTATCATGGGATAAATTAACACAATAAGAAAAAGATTCTGTCATCCCCATAACTTCTGTCACATAACACAAGCTCAATTTTAAAAATTTTTCTTGCAAAACCTCTGGAACCTTATCTCCTCCTACCATTACACAGCGAAGACTAGTCAAATCACGAGGAGATTGATTGAGGCAATCCACTAATTCCACCAAACTAACAGGCACCACCTGCAAATGGGTAATCTTATGTTTTTCTATAGCAAGGACAAGCGAAGCAGCATCAAATTTAGGAAATAAAACAATTTTTCCTCCCACCAGAAAAGTTGAGATCACTTGACCAATCAATCCAGCAACATGACAGATTGGTAAAGTCACACCCTGTATACAGCTTTCATTTAGAAGAAGGGTATTTGTTAAATTACGTGCTGAGGAAAGAAGAGAATGGTGTGAGTGCATGACCCCCTTTGGATTCGAGGTTGATCCTGATGTATATAAGATCACAGCTAAATCCTCTTCTTTAATAATCATATCTGGGTGTGAACGAGTTTTTTCCTCTAGTAACACACTGAAATTATCCCAGTTTTTATTTGGATATTTAGACAGGGAAAATATTTTTAAATTTGAATTTGTTTTTGAAAGAAAGGGCTCAACATATTGTTCTTTTATTTCTTCAGTAATCAGCATCTCTGCTTGGCAATCTTGCAACACGTAATTTAATTCTGCGGATTTATAACGGTAATTAACAGGTACCGCGACAGCTCCCAATTTAAAAATTGCAAAATACAGCCATATTAACTCCGGCCGATTATCCATAAATAACGCCACTTTTGAATTTTTCTTTATGCCTTGTTGGTATAGGTTATTTGCAATGACTGAGATGATGGAAGAAATTTCTGGATAGGTATACTGAGATGACTGGAAAATTATCGAAATCCGTTCTTTGTCGGCTTGCCATTTCATTAACAATTGATTTAGCATTTTTGCTTATGCTCGCTATTGAGATTCTGTTGGTTATTGCACCTTGATTACTTTTCGTTGTGTCTGAAAATTACCTTCAAAAGACCACCTAAACCCTTCAACCCATTTCTAACATAGTTCATCTTTAACAATTTCACCAGAATGAACGGGCGAGCACAAAATGGCTATAAAATATTCAACCCTCCCTCGTGACATTCCTCTCCCCCCTCAAACTTACCGCCCTTAATTTTCGAAATCGCCTTGTAATTCCCCGGCTTTATTTTTATACTCCTTGGACTTGATGTAGGCCGGAAATGGCCCAGCAATTTGCCCACAAAAGGCCGATGTAGCTCAGTTGGTAGAGCAACTGATTCGTAATCAGTAGGTCGGACGTTCGACTCGTCTCATCGGCACCATTCACCTTCGCTAGGGCTACGGCGTAATCCTATAAACCACGCCATGAGGTAATCATGATCATTTCTTATCAAGAATTTGAAAATGTTGATTTTCGATCCGGCACCGTTGTTAAAGCAGAACCATTTCATCGCGCAAAAAAACCTGCTTATAAGGTATGGGTTGATTTTGGTTTGGAAATTGGTATTAAACAAACATCGGCACAAGTAACCGTACATTACACACCGGAATCATTAGTAGGACGACAAGTTGTTGGCTGCATGAACCTTGGCGATAAAAATATTGCTGGCTTTACCTCTGAATTTTTATTGGTAGGTTTTCCTGATAATAACGGAGCAATCTGTTTGGTAAGCGTTGATCCTGCGGTTCCCAATGGGAAGAAAATGTTTTAAATGGAGGACCCAATACAGAATATTCAGAACGTCCATCAGCTTATTTTTAGGTAACTCATGATGACAAAAACCATCAATCCCAACGAAAAATATCCTGTGAAGCTGCCAGATGGTAGTGCTTGGCCTCATACCCTATTTCTAAAAAACTTTATCAACCATCCCCATATTCAAATCGGCGATTATACGTATTTTAATGACTTTAGATTGCCTGTGGATAATGTGCGACAATTGCTTGTACCCTATATGCACCAAGGCGCTCCTGAAAAATTAATCATCGGAAAATTCGTGCAAATTGCTCATGGAGTACAATTTATTACGAGCAGCGCGAATCATCAAATGGATGGCTTTAGCACCTATCCTTTCACCGTATTTGGCGAACCTTGGGCATCAAGCTACGAAGCGAAGTGGCCAAATAAAGGTGACACCCTTATTGGTAACGATGTATGGATAGGTCATGAAGCATTAATCATGCCAGCAGTCTCTATAGGAGATGGTGTGATTATTGCATCGCGCAGTGTAGTAACAAAGGATATTCCCCCTTATACCATCGTTGCAGGTAATCCAGCTAAAGCCATACGAAAACGTTTCGATGAAAAAACAATTTTGAGTTTGCTTGAAATAAAATGGTGGGATTGGCCAATTGAAGTGATTAACAAAAATATTGCTACTATTGTTGCAGCTGATATAGATGCGCTTAAAAAAGTATAACGCTTGAAAGAACAAGTAACGATGATGTCATGAGAACAACATGAGCAAGAATATCAAAGGATCAGCTTACACAGAACTGCTAGGAACAATTAAGGCTCGAATCGCTGGCACACAATATAGCAAATCACGCCATGCTGTCGTTGCTATTACCAGACATCCAACTCACGTATTGAGAGCGTCACTTTTTCAGATTCAATGATTTTTTTAAAGTCTTCGGTTAGATCATCCATCAGAACAACATCAACTCGATAGGGCAGAACTGAATATTCAAAATCTTCTTTAATATCACTCAAAATCGCCCTATCAATTTTATGCTTAGGTTCCAGCATCAAATCAAGATCAGAAAATTTTTTTGCCAACCCTTTCGCGCGACTACCAAAAACCCAAACAGCGACATCGCAAGGCAAGTGTTTGCGCAAGATAGCTTGGACTATCTTCATATGGGCAGGACTTATATCAATGAATTTACTCAAGATGTTCATTCCCTTTTTTAAGATTATTTAGCAAAAATTCAGCTTCAAGATAAAAATCCGGAATAACGGAAAAAACTTCTTTGGCTTTTTTTTCATTATAGGCATGACTGGTAGCATTCCTGGCATCACGGTATATTTTCCATTTTTCCCAATCCGAACGAAGTAAATTCTTTTCATTGCTTACACGAATTAGATCAGGAAAAGACAACTCATCAATTAGATTTATACCTGGCGAGGTTGTTTCTAAAAATCGTTTTAACATTTTCCAACTAAGCTCATAACAATATTCAAATCTTTGAATGCAAGCATCTCTCATAAACTCGTTGCTGTTTTTTTTATACTCTTTCAATACCTTATCTAAAGACTGCAAAGCATTTTCAAAGGGTGATAAATCTAGTTTCATTTTTAACCTCTATCAAAAATGAATAATTTTAACATTGAAAATAAATTTTTGTTATGTAATTCACCGGGATGCATCATCAAGGCTTGCTCCATTTTCTTGTTTTTTAAAATAACGAACATGATAGGACAAGCAATTTTTTTGTATTTTCAATGACAGACGCAAAAAAATCTGATTTTGTTACTTTTTTGACCCATTTTTTGTTATAATCCGCCATTCCCTTTCCGTATGAGAGGTCTTTACCCATGCCAACACAACCGCCGTCCTCGCTAGAAGAAAAATTAAAAAAATTTAATATCTCTCCCTTCCACTATACAACCTGGGTAAGGGGGTTGGAGGGGCTGGGTTACGAACATGACCAGGCAGAACGGGTTATTTTGAGGAATTCACCCGCACCTTTAGTGGGGACATTAATTAACTTACACGGAACCTTCTTGTCTTTCCGGCTGACTCGCGAAGCTATCATTCGAATAGCAACAAGTTGCCATGGCTCAGAGCATAACCTGATTGCTTTAGGAGAATATCTACATAATATAGCGGATCAACGCTCCCCTCTCTCAACTGGAGATTTAACGCAGATTCTCAGTCACAGTGATGGCGTAGTTAATTTATGGGCTATCAACGCTCATTTTCAAGCCTTACAAAAGGGAACCCTGCCTGAAAAAGCCAGAAAACTGACGACAGCCCAGATAATAAAAATTGTCAATCAGCGTGGTGGCCCACATAATTTAAAAGCTCTCATCGACTATTTTGAATCATCTCAACATGATCTCCCTTTCTTCACAACACAGCAGCTGGTAGACGTAGTGGGTCACCCCAAAGGCCATCTTAATCTACAGGCCATCTTAGATTTTCTACCTTTTTTACAGAGTAAACTTCAGCTTTCTCCCGGACAGATTTGTTTTTTAAGCACCTTTTTTCGCACAAAAAATATTTTTTTATGGATGAAACAACATTTGAATGTATCAGTCACCTCTGACAATAAAAATGAAATACTGGCCCGTATTTATATTACACTCATCAAATTAAAGCCTTTATTGCGCCACAGCGCTGCTCTGCTTTTTTTACCCAAACAGCCCCCGGAGGAAGCCTCTGAAACCGGCAGACTTCCCGAACTTTCAGAAAACACCTATAACACTTGGAAGAAACAATTAATAGAACTGGATTACAAGCATTACCAGGCAGATAAAATTATCCTAAGAGCCTCACCGGCCATCGCCGTGTTCAATCTCATCAAACTGCACGCCCTGCTCAAATCGTCTGGACTGAATCACGAACTCCTGACTCATATCGCCAGTTGCTATAAAGGTGAACTGAGTCTTATCGCATTGGCACATTATCTGCAAAATCCTGCCAATCAATCTCCTCCCTTCTCCCCCAAAGAATTGACAAAAATAGTAGGCCATGATGAAACTGGCGCAGACAATCTGCAAGCGATCATCACCCATTTTCAAGCATTAAAAGAGGGCACCCTTCCCGCCCAAATAAGACAACTCTCCAACAAAGAATTAATCCAAATTGTTGGACATCGCGGCGGTGCGAATAACTTGAAAGCCTTGATTAATTATTTTCGAACACTGGAAAACAACACTCCCCCTGTGACAGCAAATCAACTCACGATAATTCAGGCACAACAAATTGTCAGATATGATCAGGGTGCAAACAATTTGCAAGCCCTTGTCAACCACTACCAAGCTTTGAAAAATGGCACCCTTCCTGCTTTAGTTGTGCAACTCACATCAGCACACTTGTTAAAAATAGTCAGTCTACACGGCGGTGCCGCTAATTTGCATGCTGTCACAGCCTTTTATCAAGGATTAAATCAACATACACTTCCTGTTCAGGCAAACGAACTGACGGTATCTCAGTTGGTGCGAGTCGTCAGTCATGACACTGGCGAAGAAAACTTACGAGCCCTTATCCACTACCTCAAGATCACACAAAACACAACGCCTGTTTTTAGCCTGGATAAGATAGTACACATCATCGATTGCAATGACGGATGGAGTAATTTACGTCTTGTTATGAAGTACCACACATTCCTGTCTGACGCGCCACTTGAGTTATCCTCCGAACAAATTTATCTTTTAGCTACCCATCAATCCACAAGAGATTTTTTTCTATGGTTGGAGGAAAATCACACTTCCCCCAAACGAACAACCCTAGAAGAAGTCGCTGACCATGTTGACGAGGCGTTAGAAAAAATAGAATCCAGACGAAAAAGGAGCCCAACCCAACTTTCTTTAGCTCCTGCTCTTCAAGAAGGAGAAGAAGCACCTCCTTCCTCCTATAACGAACCTTCAGGAAAACGAGTACAAATGGCCGCACTGACTTCTTTGGGGCTATTCTCTCAGGGGGGTGGCAATATGGCTGAACCTGTTCCTCAGTGGAACCTGTCTCCCCGCTCGTGGCCCTCATTATTTTCAAAGGATTAGGTTAAATTTAGGACAGGAGCATCACGCAACTTGGATAATCATTCACCAGGCAAGGAGTACGAGGAATCTAAATGACGTTACTTTCACTCGCAAAGAAATCACGAAGCACGCACCTTCCAGCACCTTATAAAGCCTGGAAAGAACAACTAGAAGTATTGACCTATAAAAAAAAACAAATTAAGCAACTCCTAGGAAAGAAACACCCTGCAAAATCAGTGGAAACCCTCATTGAGCTGCATGCCACACTGAAAGCACTTGGTCTCAATTGCGAACACCTCACTCAAGTAGCAAGCCAGCCGGGAGGCGGGCTTAGTCTTATCGCCATCAAAAACTACCTAGAAACACCTATCTCTGACCGCATCCCTTCACTTTCCATCGATCAATTAGTCACTGTCGTCAGCCATGGTGGCAATGCAAGCAGCCTGACAGCCTTAATCAATCATTTTCAAGCATTGAAAAATCAAACTCTTCCCCCACGGATAACACGACTCAACACAGAACAACTCATCAAGATTGTCTCCAATAAAGGTGGGCCAACCAATCTGGCAGCCCTGGTTAGCCATTTTCAAGCATGGGAAGATGACGAACTTCCCTCCCAAATAAAACGCCTTACCACGGAACAACTCATCAAAATCGTCGGTCGTGCCGGCGGCGCAGCAAGCTTAGCAACTCTGATCTTCTTTTTTAAAAAACTACGTCTTCCGCCTCCTTTCACTTTAGAAGGATTGGCAGAGATGGCGAGCCATCACAATGGCAAACTCAATCTACTTGCCGTCATGGAAAATCTCTCTTTTTTGAGAGATACACTCACACTCTCTCAGGAACAAATTTGTTTTCTCACCATCTATTATCGTGAAAACGATATTTTTCCCTGGCTAATAACAAACTTGAATAAAAAAGTGACCCCCCAAAACAAGGTGGAAATATTTCAAAAAATCCATTCAAAATTAATGGCTATCGAATCACACACAAAGAAATCGTACGAAAGAGGCAAGGCTGAACAACTTTTTTTATTTTCCCCCACTCAAAGCAAAAAACGCAGCACTCCCAGTTCACCCTCAAGTGAACTTTCTTCAGAAAAACGCCTAGAACTAGAACAAGTAGAAATCCCCCATGAAAATTCACCCTTCCAAGAAACATGTAGGCTAGCCGATATACCCTATATTCCAATTATGATGCCAGCCACTTCTTCCTTAGCAGATGATGTTCATGACAGCATTGAACCCGTTCATCGAGAATGTTTGCCTCCCACTGAGCTGGCAGTGCTTTTTTCGCCGCCACGAGATAACCAGGTTGAACAACCACTCGACACCCCCCTTTTTTTCTCTCCAGAGACTGAAGATGATTTCACTGAAAGCATTCATACTCAAACAACATCTCACAAGAAATCCTCTTTACTTACACGAGAAGAACAATTAAAAAAATTTAAGATTACACAAGAGCAAGATGAAGCATGGAAAAGAGAACTAGGTAAATTAGGCTACAATGATGAAGAAACAGATAAAGTCATCCTCAATAATTCATCCTCAAGTTCAGTGCCCACTCTAATCAGGGAACATGCTGTACTACATTCTTTTGGATTCACCCACAAATTGCTTTCTAACATAGCCCATTTCCCCGGTGGCAGCGTCAACCTGATAACAGTTAAAAAATACCTACAAAATCCTGCCAACCGAACACTGCCTCTCAACATTGAAGAACTGGCACAAATTGTGGGCCAATGCGGTGGAGCATGTAACCTCAATGCAGCCACCTATTATCTTCATGGGTTAAATGCCAAAGGCCAAGGTTCCCCCTTTACGCGAAGGCAATTTGTGTGGATTCTCAGCCAGAGTGGTGGCGCACACAGCTTAAAATCCATCATCACTCACCTACCTACTTTAGAAAACAACCCTCCTTATTTCACCCTAAAACAACTAATACGAATAGTGCGATACGGCAGCGATAATATAAAAGCGGTCGTAAAATACGTTGAGTCGCTGGAGGGCGCCCCCTCCTTCTTTACAACAGAGCAATTAACACGGATCACCGCCTGCCATGGTGGCGGACAAAATATACGTACCCTCATAAAACATCTTTCTTTTTTAAGAAACACCCTCACGCTTTCTTCTGAACAAATTTCTTTTTTAGCCCTCTATTTTCGTACAAAGAAAATTTTTTCATGGCTAAGAATAGAATTTAACGAAAAGGTAACATCCCTCAATAGAGATGAAATTTTTGAACGAATTCGTCTGAAACTAATAAAATTAGATAAAAGAAAACTTAGAGAAACTAGAATCACTCATCTTTTCTCACCCTTGAAAAATAACCTCGACACGAGTCATTCTGTTGAAGATCTTTCTGAAGAGACAGTTATAATACCTACCGCGTTTACCGATGCGGGTTCTCGCACCACCGCACCACCGGTGTTTACTCCAAACCATTCTTGGGCAACATTTTTCTCACGAGGTGACAGACCCCACGTCAAACTACCTGATATTTCAGTGAATGAACCCCCCCCTTCTCCTCCTCCGTTGGATAGTAATGATGGAGAAATAGGGCAATTCGAACATGAATTTTTTGGACGATTGGAAAGTTAGCGATAACAGCTCAGCCCTTCTCCCCCTCTCGTTTATGTTTTCGACCACTGGTCCAAGGAGGGGGGTCACTTGCAGGAAAAGATTCTTCGTCAATCCTATCGATTTCTTCTTCTTGTTTTCTCTTTTTATGATTGTGGTTATTTTTCTCGTTCTCTTTTTGGTGATTCATTTCATACCTCCATGCATGAAAAAAATTTACTCCATTCCGCGTAAAGACAGTTTTTTAAATGCTGCTGCCAAAAGAGGATCCGGTTCTTCTTGCGCCATTGCCGCAAATAAGGCAGCATTTTCAGCAGACAGACTAAGTGTAGCATGCGCGACCTGTGAATGAATGGGTGGGTTTTTTTGAATCACACATTGCAATGAAGTGACATTAAATAACCTTGCTTCATAGCGCAATCGGCTCAACAAATCGGGAAAAGTATAGCGAAGACGTGTTGCCCAAGCCGCTGACTCCGCCATCATCACCAAACAACCTGATCGCAAATTTGCAACTTGGCAATGAGGAATCAAAAAAGGATCAAGACAGGATTTAACAAGTCTATCTAGTGCATTTAACTCATCCACTTTTTCCAGCAAACGCCCCATTTGCCCAGATTGTCTTGCCAAAACTTGTTTTACCGTTTTAAAACGCATATACCCTCGTGACGATCACAATACAGCATGCTAAAGTATTCGCGAAAGGAATTTTATCCAGGAGATTATTTTCATGAATTCACGTTTTTTCCCTCTTTTTTTATTATTAGGTATAGGCTCTCCTCTCGTAGCCCACGCAGATGGTAACAGTGCCATGACGTTTGCCGCCCAAGCAGGCAGTATCGCTGGCGCCGCCCAAGCCTGCGGACAAGATGTATCCGAATTTACCAATCGCGTTAATCAATCTCTTGCGATTTTGGCTGATACAACAGATCAGATCACCCAGGCCAGACAAGCCTATCAAACTTATATGGCCACAGCCACACAAAAACAAGCTCAAGCAGGACAAATTCCTTGCACTCAAGTGGCTAAAGATTATAACAGTATGCCTTTGATGCAATCTGGGTATGAACAAACCGTCCTACCCCAATTAAGACAAAGCTCACACAAAACGGTGACATTTCTCCCAACTGAAAATGCACCAGGCGATAATCAACCGAGTGGAGGACAGCTAGTCAACGGCGGTATACCGGGCACCCCCAGCAGCGCCACGGAAGGCATCCCCAACACCCCCAGCAATGCTGCAACAGGCGGCATTCCCAATATCCCCTCTGATTATAATGCCCAACTCATCTTACCCTCCCCTAAGCCAGGGGAAGGCAGCACGAGTATCCCAACACTCCCGTCTCAGTTTCAATCCAATCCACCCGCAAATTCAGCCAACACCCCTAATGCGGATGCAGGTATTTCCTACAGTGCCTCGCCTACACCTACACAACAGATGGTGACAGGTGCACCTGCAGGTAGCAGCAACTCTTCCACAATGCAACCCGTTGGAGCATCTGCGCCTGCTTCTTAAAAAATTTATTTACTCCCCCTCTTTCATGAGATGGACTACCCTTTAAGTGAGGATGTTTTAGATTGTTCGTGTTTGGAAATATTTTTTTCTTCACACCTGTTTTCCATACGCACTCAATTAAATTGTTTGACTTTTTTTGGAGAGATTTTTTATGAACCTCGCTCAACTTCTAAAAACAGTTCTTGAAAAAAAGGCATCCGATTTACACATCTGCGCAGGTTCTCCTCCCATTGTACGCATTGACGGTGAATTACAAAAACTAGACTCTTCTCCACTGACAGATGAAGAGACTTTCAACCTATTAAATAGCATCATGACTGATGAACAGAAAAATTATTTTAAAAAAAACTGGGAAATTGATTTCGCCATTGAATTTGAAAAATTGTATCGTTTCCGTGTTAATGCATTTAATCAAACACATGGTCCTAGCGCGGCTTTTCGTGCAATTCCAAGCAAAATATGCACTTTAGAAGAGTTACAACTCCCCCCTATTTTAAAGAAATTAGCCGATTTTCCTCACGGACTTGTGCTGATCACAGGCCCCACCGGTTCAGGCAAAACAACCACTCTGGCGGCATTGATTGATCTTATCAATGAAAAAGAAAATTCACACATCATCACCATTGAAGATCCCATCGAGTTCGTACATCAAAACAAAAAAAGTTTAATTAACCAACGCGAAGTGGGTTACGACACGCGCAGCTTCAAAGCTGCGCTGCATTCCTCACTCCGAGAAGATCCGGATGTGATCCTTGTAGGTGAAATGCGCGATCTAGAAACCATACGTCAAGCACTGACAGCAGCTGAAACAGGGCATCTTGTATTTGCCACACTCCACACCGCGTCTAGCGCAAAAACCATTAATCGCATCATTGATGTTTTTCCCGCAGAAGAAAAAGAATTAGTGCGTACGATGCTCTCTGAGTCTTTACAAGCTGTAGTCTGCCAAACACTCATCAAAAAAATAACCGGCGGACGCATCGCCGCCATGGAAATCATGATGTGCACCCCAGCCATTCGGAATTTAATTCGTGAAAATAAAACTGCTCAGATTTACTCTAACATTCAAACAGGCGCTGCCTCTGGCATGCAAACCCTCGATCAACATTTAACACAATTAATTCATCAAAAAATCATTAGCCCAGAGGTGGCACAAAGTGTTGCAGCTTATAAATTAAGCTAAGCATTGCGTCATCTCAGATAAAAAAACTAGTATCTTCAGATCCGAGGAGTATATATAATTCTTTTCATTCCCATCTTACCCAACCCCTCTATGACTACTGACCCATTAAAACTTGCCTACACCCACCTACTCGCACCTGCTGGTTTAAATGAACAACAATTACAACGCACCTTGCATAGCTTGCTAGGACACAACATCGATAACGGCGATCTCTATTTTCAATCCGTTAGACATGAGGGTTGGGTACTTGAAGATGGCATCATTAAAGAAGGCAGCTATAACCATCACAAAGGTGTCGGCATTCGCGCCATCAGCGGCGAAAAAACAGGTTTTGCTTACTCAGACGATATTCAAGCACATTTACTTGAACAAGCCGTGTCTGCCGCTAAGAATATTGCCCAACATGGCCAAGAGAAAAAAATCCAGATCCCTCATCACACACTCAAACCTCATACCCTGTACTCCCCTCATGATCCTCTCAGCAGTCTGAGCGAAGATGATAAAATTACTTTATTAAGAAAAATTGATCGGCACGCACGTTCATTGGATACACGCATTTCGCAAGTCATGGTGAGCTTGGCGGGCTCACATGAAATTATTTTAATTGTGAATGCACAGGGTCAACTCACCGCTGACATTCGCCCCATGGTTAGGTTGGATGTGCGCGTCATCGCAGAAGCACAAGGCAAACGCGAAATGGGCTATGCCGGTGGAGGAGGACGCTATGATTACCACTATTTTTCTCAAGATAACCGTGACATCGGCTTTGCTCAAGAAGCGGTACGCCAAGCACTTGTCAACTTAGACGCCATCCCCGCACCTGCAGGTACACTGCCCGTGGTCCTCGGACCAGGCTGGCCAGGTGTGCTATTGCATGAAGCGGTCGGGCACGGGCTCGAAGGTGATTTCAATCGCAAAAAAAGTTCAGCCTTCACAGGAAGAATCGGTGAACGCGTGGCTTCACCTGGCTGTACCGTCATCGACGATGGCAGCATTGCCAATCGACGCGGCTCACTCAATATTGACGACGAAGGCACACCTACACAACGCACTGTCTTAATTGAAAATGGCATCCTCAAGGGATACATGCAAGATCTCCTAAACGCACGTCTCATGGGCATGTCGCCCACCGGAAATGGTCGACGTGAATCCTATTCCAGCTTGCCATTACCTCGCATGACTAACACCTTTATGCTCGCAGGCCCTTATGATCCTCAAGAAATTATCGCTTCCGTCAAAAAAGGAATTTACGCCGTCAATTTTGCGGGGGGGCAAGTCGATATTACTTCAGGAAAATTTGTATTTAGCGCAAACGAAGCTTATCTCATCGAAAACGGAAAAATCACTGCACCCATTAAAGGCGCCACACTCATTGGCAATGGGCCAGATGTCTTAACGCGCGTCTCCATGATTGGCAACGACTTAAAACTCGACACAGGCGTAGGTAATTGCGGCAAAGACGGCCAAAGCGTCCCTGTGGGCGTAGGTCAACCCACCCTTAAGATTGACTCTATTACCGTGGGCGGCACTTCTTAAATTTCTGACAATACCGCCTCACGCCCCTTCACCATCAGTAATTTTCGATGGTGCCAAGCAATCAAACTAGGACGATGCCCCACACTCACTACCGTCACTGTTGGCGACAAACAGTGATCCACGTATTCATACATACGTCGCTCATTCGCCTCATCCATCGCAGAAGTCGCTTCATCCAAAAATAACCAATCGGGTTTATGCAGTAAAACACGTGCAAACGCTAACAACTGCTGCTCACCCAATGATAATGACTGAGACCAATGCTTCACCTCCATCAAATTTTCACTGTATTGCGTCAAACCACATTGACACAAGGCTTGCACAATATCTTGTTCTGAAAACATATCTGGATCACTGGGATAACATACTGCTGCTCTTAAGGTCCCCAAAGGAAAATAAGGTTTTTGCGGCAAAAATAACATTTTCGCTTCAGGCAAAGTCACTTCTCCTTGCCCATAGGGCCAAATACCCGCGATAAAACGCAGCAACGTACTTTTCCCCGAACCTGAATTACCCATGATCAACAAGCGCTCACCTTGCTCAATCGTTAAATTAAAATCGGTCAACAAGGGTTGCTGGGAAGGTAAGGTAATTGTCACATCTTTACATTGTAAGAAAGTTTGTTTTGGAACAGACACAATAGAAATATGCTCTAAGGCCTCATGTTTATCTGCCAACTTCATGCGCATTTCAAACTCAGTTAACCGGTAAATAACGGAATACCAATTCGCAATTTCATTAAATGCATTGATAAAAATAGAAAGTGAATCAATCACCTGACCAAAGGCATTGCTGATTTGCATCAAAACACCCATTTTAATTTTTCGAGCTAAATATAAAGGCAAGGCTGCGCACACCCCAATCAAACCCGAAACAATACTGTAGCCTCCTCGAAAAAAATCGAGATTACGCTGCACTTTAATGATGCGAATAAAATTATTAAAAACAAAAGAGAAAGTGCCGATTAATGATTTTTTTTCTGTTTCTCTTCCATGAAACAAAGCAATCTGTTCATTAAACTCACGAATTCTAGCCAAACCAAAACGAAAATTTGCATTATATTGTTGTTGCATATAATTCAATGACGCCAAGTGATGACCTATTTTAGCTGTCAAAAAGGTGCCTAATGCGGCATAAATTAACGCCGTCCAACATAAATAACCTGGAAATAGAATCGTCCAATGAAATAGGTGAAATTTGGGAGTGCCCGATATGTCCCACAAAATAATACTAAACGAAATCAAATTGAGAATGGCATGCAAAAAAGCGGAATATAACTGCACGGTCAAACTTGGAAATAAATTTAAATCTTCACTGATACGTTGGTCGGGGTTATCCACATTGAGATTTAATACTTCTAATCGATAATAATTATTCTTACCAAACCAGTGCCCCAAGTATTGAAATGTTAACCAACGCCGCCAACGAATAATCAATTCCCCCATCCAATAAGCGGTGTACCCTAACAACAATAAAGAGGCCGTTACCAACACGCAAAATTTCAACAACTGCAGCACAATCACTTTTGAATCAAAACTTTGGAGTGCATCATAAAAAACTTGGTAAAAATGATTAAAGGCCACATTCAAACGGACTTGCAGCACGATCCCCAAGGTAATCAACACCAATAAGCCATAAGCCGTTCTTTTCTCTTCAGAAGCCCAATAGGGCCGAAAAATCCGCCAAAACCGCTTAAAAAAATCCCAACCATACCAACCCTGCAGTAACATTTTCTCTAACATGAGACCCACTTCCCTGAATTAGCACTCTTTAAAAAAGGGTGCTAAAATAGCCCAAAATTGTGATGGAGTCGAAGATGAAATCCTCGTTGCCTACTTTTTTTTCGCCACATTTGCCTATTGGCAGCCTTGAAGCTTATATCCAAGCTATCAACACTACCCCTATCCTCTCTGCTGAGGAAGAGTGGGCTTTGGCCAGACAACTCAGAGCGCACCAAGACCTCGAAGCCGCCAAAAAACTCATTCTTGCTAATTTACGCTATGTCGTTCGCATCGCCTACCAGTATCGTGGTTATGGCTTAGCCATCGCTGATCTCATCCAAGAAGGCAGCATTGGCTTGATGAAGGCTGTAAAGCGCTTCGATCCTGAACAAGGCGTCAGACTAATTTCATTCGCCGTCCACTGGATCAAAGCAGAGATGCATGACTTCATTATTCGTAACTGGCGCATTGTAAAAGTGGCCACCACCAAAGCGCAACGCAAACTTTTCTTCAACCTCAGAAAAAGCAAAAGCACGTTGGGTTATCTCTCTGCCCAGGAAGCCGCGACCGCCGCCAAAGAATTGAATGTTAGCCTCAGTACCTTACATGAAATGGACATGCGATTAAATGCGCACGATGTCAGTTTTGATATCACCCCTGATGATGAAACAGAATCGGCTTTCATTCCTAGCCAACATTTAGAAGATGCACGCTATAACCCCGCCCAACTATTAGAACATGATGATACACACCAACAGGGCAACCAAGATCTTCATGCCGCACTTTCCACCTTAGACGCCCGCAGCCAAGCCATTTTAACCGACCGTTGGCTTGCTGAAAAAAAATCCACCCTACAAGAATTAGCTGAAAAATACCAAGTATCAGCAGAGCGTATTCGCCAAATTGAAAAAACCGCCATGATGAAATTAAAACAAAACCTGGCTACTTCGCATGAGATGTGATCATTACTTTTTAAATCAACAATAGGGAGCATTACCGTGAAACTTTATCAAAAAATTTTACTTGCCGTCGATCTTCACCCTAAATGTGATAATGCTGCCGTCAAAAAAGCACTCGCCATCGCCGAAGAAACCGGCGCCAGCTTGCATCTGATCCATGTTATCGAACATATTCCCGCTTACAGCTTGGGGCAGGCTTACCCCTCTATCATTGATCTAGAAGAAGAAATTTTAAAGGAAGCCACAAAAGAATTGGGCAAGCTCGCTCACAAACATCATATTCCTGCAGACAAGCAAATCATCGTGATGGGTTCACCCAAAGCCGCCATCATCAGCAAAGCGGAAGAATTAAAAATTGACCTCATCATCTTAGGCAGTCATGGCCGACACGGTATCGCTCTATTACTGGGCTCAACCGCCAGCTCTGTATTATCCCACGCACCCTGCGATGTTTTGGCTGTACGCATCAAGGAATGATGCCTCTTTACAAGATGATCTTCACACCTTCAATCAAACGCTGCAAGGCTAAACGTTCCTCGGACGTTAAGCCTTGCGCCCTGGCTTTCATCAACATTTTTTCAATACAACTTTCATGATGTTGCTGTTCCAAACGCCATAAAACCTGCACAAATTCTTTTTCCAATTCGGATTCATCAATGAAATGTTCTTTCATGAGCAATTCAGAAATCAGCATGTATTCAGGTTTGTCTTCCCAGTGCCTTAATAATTGCGCAGCAGATGCATCGGGCTGTGCAGACAATAAAGCCAAGATTTCTCGAAACAATTCACTCTCGGCCTGCGTCCACGCTATCACATGAAGAGAGGCGGGCACACTGTCTCGTAAAAGTGGGTATTGCAATAACAACGCCATACTTAATCTCAAGGGCGTCAAATGAGTCATCGCACGCTTCGAGTTTGCCGTCGCTGTTTTTGTTTTTTGCAAATCCGCACTGAACTCAACATGACTTTTTTTGGATAAGGCGCGAAGCTGCGACGTACTCAACGACAACAAACGCCCCAATCTTTCATACATCAGCTGTTTCAGTGCACCCTCAGGTATTTTATCGATCAATGGTGTTATCACATGGCTTAATGAAGCTTTTCCATCCAGAGTGGAAACATCCCGTGATTCTGAAAGATGACGGAAAATAAAATCAGCAAATGACACCGCCTTCTTCACTTCTGCCAAAAAAGCTTCTTTGCCTTGCGTACGAATAAAACTATCAGGATCTTCTTCCTGAGGAAGAAACATAAACGCCAATTGAACCCCATCGGACAAAAAAGGCAAAGCCACTTGTAAAGCACGCCATGCCGCATCGCGTCCTGCACGATCACCGTCAAAACAAAACACCAGTTTTTTCGTGTACTTGAGTAATTTGACAATATGTTCAGCCGTCGTGGCTGTACCTAAGGTACCTACTGCATATGAAATACCGTGTTGCGCTAAAGCCAACACATCCATGTAGCCCTCTACTACAATAAAATAAGGGATCTCACGCGAACGATGACGTGCTTCATACAAACCATACAGTTCGCGTCCCTTATGAAACAAAGGGGTTTCAGGCGAATTTAAATACTTGGGTTCCTCTTTAATCAAGACTCGCCCACCAAATGCAATGACACGTCCTTTTACATCACGAATAGGAAACATAATGCGAGAACGAAAACGATCATACACATGACCTGATTCTTTTTTTATGAGCAAACCTGTTTGGAGCAGTGCCTGCGTTATTTGTTCATCTTTTCCCAGGGCGGACGTTAAATTATCCCAAGCGCTCGGCGAAAATCCTAACAAATACTCTTTTGCCAATACACCCGTGATGCCGCGTGATTTTAAATAGTGAATCGCTTCTTTTGTGTTTTTTAGTTGCTGTTGATAGAACTGCACTGTTTTGTTTAACACATCATAAAAATGTGTCGATGACTCATAGGTTTTATTTTCTTGCGGAAGCGCCAGCCCCACTTGTTTGGCTAAAATCTCCAAGGCTTCCATAAAATTCAGATGTTCATACTCCATCAGAAAACGAATAGCATCCCCACCCAAACCACAACCAAAACAATAATAAATTTGTTTTTGTGAACTGACACTAAAGGAGGGGGTTTTTTCTTGATGGAAAGGACAACAGGCCATATGGTTGGCCCCTTTTTTGCGTAAGGGGACATAAGCATCGATCAAACTCACGATATCTGTACGATTGAGCACATCCTCAATAAACGACTTGGGAATTTTTCCCGTCATGCGATTCGTCCCGGATAATGTGCCTTCAGGTATTTAATTCAATCGTTCTTTCACTTGAGCGCTCACCCGTGCCGCATCCGCACGACCCTGGATGAGGGGCTTGATGGTGGCCATGATTTTACCCATATTCTGCTTCAGGGGGCCGCCTGATTGATGAATGGCCTCTGCAATAATCACGTCCAGCTCTGCGTCAGATAAAGGCGCTGGCATGAATTTTTGAATCACGGCGACTTCAAATTGCTCTTTTTCAACTAAATCTTGACGATTCGCCGATTGATATTGGGCAATAGATTCACGACGTTGCTTCAACATTTTATCAAGAATAGCTAAAAGACGTGCATCATCGACAACGATACGCTCATCCACTTCGATTTGTTTGATGGCCGAAGTAATCAAACGCAAGGCATCGCGCTCACGCGTTTTACCCGTTTTCATGGCTTCTTTCAATTCAGCGTCGATTTGTTGTTTCAGACTAGACATACCTGTCATCCTCTCCGTTTAATCACGCTCACGTCGCTTGGTTTTTGTTGCATCACGAGATGCAGTACGCTGAACACGTTGTGCACGCTGAGGATTTTCACGGCTCATTTTCTTCAAAAAACGCTTTCTTGCCGCTGCTGCTTTTCGCTTACGCTCTTCTGTTGGCTTTTCACGAAACTCACGACGACGAGTTTCAGTTAAGATACCAGCTTTTTCACAAGAACGTTTGAAACGTCGCAACGCAACTTCAACGGGTTCATTTTCTTTCACACGAACGGTAGGCATGTTTAACGGCTTCTCCTTTGGTTTAAAATCATCATTATAGCGGACGAATTGCAAAATGGGGCAATTCTAACCTCTGGTATGGAAATATGCAAATTACCACTGATCCATAAACTCACACACCGGCATGACCTCAAGACGTGCCGCATCCAAACACAATGCTTTCAAATGAGTTACCCGTTCAGCCCCCCACCGGGTGGATAAATTACGCTCAAATTTCTCTATCAGCAAGGGAATACCCTCTTCGCGACGACGACGATGCCCCACGGGATAATCCACCCTAACCTCCTTCGTTTGACTGCCATCTTTAAACGTAATTTGAATACTATTAGCAATGGCACGTTTGTCCGGGGCCAGATAATCCTCTGTGAAGCTAACCGCTTCTTTGACTTCCATTTTATTTCGCAACGCATCAATGCGCGGATCACACGCCACCCTCTCCTCATAATCTTCTGCTTCGAGATGCCCCTTAAGCAACGCAATCGCCACCATGTATTGCAGGCAATGATCACGGTCAGCAGGATTATAAAGAGGCCCTTGCTTACTAATGATTCGAATCGCCGATTCATGTGTGTGAATCACAATGCGTTCAATGTTTTCCAGACGATGAATAATTTGAGGATGCAATTCAATCGCCGCTTCCACAGCTGTTTGCGCATGAAATTCTGCAGGAAATTTAATTTTAAATAATACATGCTCCATCACATACGAACCAAAAGGACGAGGCAAATCAAAAGACTGACCGTGATACAAGACATCATAAAATCCCCAGGTTTTAGCCGTCAGCACAGCGGGATATCCCATTTCTCCTTTTTGTGCCAGCATCGCTAAAAATACACCCCGACTGGTCGCATCACCTGCCGCCCAAGATTTACGTGAACCTGTGTTGGGTGAATGACGGTAGGTTCTCAAACTCTGACCATCCACAAAGGCTAAAGACAAGGCATTTAAAATTTGTTCTCGGGTACAACCCAGTAGCTGGGCCACCACCGCCGTGGTCGCCACTTTCACCAAAATAACATGATCTAACCCAACGCGATTAAAACTATTACCCAACGCAAACACACCTTGGATTTCATGCGCTTTAATCATGGCAATCAGCACCTCTTTCATCGTCAATGTTTTTGTTGATGAACGGCGACTTAGAAAATCTGCTACCGCCAAAATCCCCCCCAAATTATCCGAAGGATGCCCCCATTCTTTGGCTAACCAAGTGTCATTGAAATCAAGCCAACGAATCATCGTCCCTATATTAAAAGCCGCCAAAATAGGATCTAAACGATAACTCGTTCCAGGCACAGGCACACCTTCAGGCACCTGCGTTTCTGGTACCACAGGCCCCAATAATTTGGTGCATTCTTTATAATTTAAAGCCAAGATGCCGCAACCCAGGGTATCCATTAAACATAAGCGCGCTGTCTGATAAGCTTCTTCACTTTTTACAACATACTCCAACACATAATCCGTGATGTCCGCCAAAATTTGATCAAAGGGGGGACGAAAATTATTCTCTACCGTGTTCATTTTAGTCACTTCCTGTTTTTAAGAACGGGGGGCTATGTTAACATAGCCGCGCTCATCATTTTACAACCTACTTAATAGAGAATAAAAAATGCAAACATGGAAAAAGTATTGTGTTGCTTTAACCGCACTCTGGAGTTCACAAGCCTTAGCGGGTGGATTTTTATTGTGGGAGCAAAATGGTGCCGGCGTAGGCGATTATCACGCAGGCTATGCAGTCGATGCAGCCGATGCAAGCACTGAATTTTATAATCCAGCCGGTTTAACTTATCTGAAAAACACACAAGCCGTAGCGGGTTTAGTCATCGTCCCCACTAAAATTGAATACACGGGTACCGTCCAAGTCAGCACCATCAACCCTCCGCCGGTTGCAGCCCAATATGTATCCGGTGCACCTGCGGGCGGCGTTAACGCCATTCCTGATTTCCATTTTGCTCAAGCCCTTTCGCCTCGCTTATGGTGGGGTTTGGGTGTCAACGTTCCATTTGGGCTCGCCACGGATTACAGCACAGACACCTACTTGCGTTATGGGGCAACCAAAACACAATTACAAACCATCGACGTCACACCCAGCTTAGGCTACAAACTCTTCAATAATTTTTCTGTGGGTGCAGGCCTTGACGCCGTGTATGCACAAGCTACGTTTGATCAATACTCCGGCTTTGCAGACAATCCTTTCTTCGACACCCTAAGCGATAACCGCTTAAGCAGTTGGGGCTATGGATATCACTTGGGTGCACTGTATCAAGTGACACCTCGCTCTCGTCTAGGCCTTGCTTATCACTCAAAGGTCGATGAAGAAATGACAGGACGCAGTCGTTTTGTGGGTTATCTTGCAAACAGTGGTGCCTTCCTCGATCCGCTGGTCTACGGTGAACAAATTTCAAATGAATTAAAATCCAGTTTAAGCCTACCTCCTTACACCACACTCAGCGGCTTATACAATCTTACCCAACAATGGACATTGTTAGGTTCTGTTACTTATACACAATGGTCTTATATTAAAGCACTCGAATTACAAAACTTAGCCATTGCCGATTCATCCACCGGCACGGCAACAAACAATGGTGTGGCTTACATTAACCAAGATTTTCGTAACACCTGGAATGTGGCCCTGGGTGCAGAATATGCTGTCTCGCCCAAAGTCATGCTCAGAACAGGTGTGGGTTATGACCAAACACCCGTGCGTGATTCATCGCTGCGTTATATTCCTACGCCCGATGCCGATCGTTATGCTGTGGCCGTGGGTGGACATTATCAAGTAAACAAAAAGGTAGGTACGGATATTGGTTGGACCCATCTTTTTATTCTCAACGCACCCGTGCATTCTTCTTCTACCGTGGGTGTCAACCCCAACAACCCTAACCCAAATGGTCAGACCGTCACTGCCAACGGCACTGTCAACACCACAGCAGATGTTTTTGGTTTCCAACTTTCATGGAATTTTGATTAAAAAGCCGAAGGCATTAAAGTGGATTGCTTCGCACAGCTCGCAATGACGGCGGCGGGGCTGAATTGTTACCCGCCAAAAGCTGATGATCCTCTGCTACGGCAGCATACAATGATGTTGCTGTAATACTAAATGGTGCAAGGACATTTTCTAGATCACCGCGCAAAATGGCATTCAGGGTCTTATATAATAACTCCGCACTATCATCATCGTGGCTCTCATGCATTTTATGAGAGGCCATCCTTAATGTCGCCATGGTGGATGCCAATGCACTATAGGCAGCTATCGCCAAGCAATATCGTTCTCCATTATTTTGATCAAGCGGTAAGGTCAATTGATACACGAGGATACCCAGGGGGCTTCGATTACATTCTGCAAAGTCAGGGTGATAGAGCAATTTTAAAATAGTTTCATCGCTTAGTTTTGTTCGTTGTTCGGATCTTGTCATTGCAAAGAAATCATTCGAATTTTTATCGTATTGCTGCATACGTTCCATACTAAATCCGGATAATTGATTGTGAAGCCTTTCTCTCAGACGCGAAAATTCATGTCCAATCTCAGCGGCCTCATCTAATATCTCCGAGCTGTATGCCGCTTTAAAAAAGCGAGCGTGGAGCAATTCTCCTCCCTTCATCCATATTGTCGCTTTAGCTTCATGAAGCAATGAATCCTCATTGATACGTCGCTTTAACAAAGCATGTGCTAAAAGCGCCTGAGCAGAAGCAAACGCATAAATTTCACCCCGGCCTTGTTGCATGACTTTGTCAATAATGCAGTATGTATTCTGTAACGATTTTTCTAAAACATTGAGTATTTGCATGAGTGCTGCAAGTGTTTTTTGCGCTGGCTTCATATATACCTATACCTCACTATCAACCATAAAAAAGCCCACTTTTTCATCCAAAAAAGCGGGCTTTTTAAATAGGGGTTGTTGACATTTCGCTAGGCTGAGACAAAAAACCTTGATTTTCGAGGACCGTAGCGGAGCATACGTTGTTGGTATGTGAGCAACGGACCGCAGAAAATCAAGGTTTTTTGACCAGCATAGTAGAAATGTCAACAACCCCTAAAGAAAAATTAACAATTATCTGTCCCATCCACACACGTCATAATAACGCCGTTAATGCTACCCACAAATCGATACTTACCTGATACTTCAGGACTAATCGTAGATGTTGAACCAATGGGCAGGGTCACGGTTGCTAATGCATCGCCACTGCAATTTCCATTCATGTACAAATCTGCTTTACATTCCAAATTTGGGCCACAGAGTACAGCTACCACGCTGTCACTCAATACTGCATTATTCACTTGATGCGGATAAGTGATGCCTTCATTCCCTGTCATTTTTTTCACAGCAGGCGCTGTGGAACAAGGGCCTGGTCCGCCACCATTAAAATGCAAACGAATAGTGGAAGGACTTTGCCCTGTTCTATTATCAAAAGTAATGGTGGTCGCAGCTGAACACACAACAGGTAATAACAATCCGGCAAGTGCCAGCGAAAATATTGACTTCATCATCATTCTCCTCAAAAGTTTAAAAAAACACTGATTTTTTACTGCATCTTAACTGCTTTACTGATTTCCTTCGCCAAAGTATTTGCTTCATAAGGGGGGGAGAAAATCGCTTGCACCCGGCCTTCGGGATTGATCAAAAACAGATTAGCGCTGTGATCGATGGTGTCCATACTGCCTTGTTTCACTTTCATGTACAAGACACCCAATGATCGTGTCAGGGCTGTTATCTGATCTGATTTACCTGCCACCCCCATAAAATGCGGATCAAAACTTTTGGCATAGTTATCTGCTTTTTGAGGGGTATCCCCTTCCGTATCAATAGACACGAAGATCACTTGCGGCAAGATTTTTTTGTCTTTTTCTAAGCGAGTATAGGCTTGCTTTAACACCATCATGGTCGTAGGACACACCATTTGGCAGCGCGTAAACCCAAAAAATAAAATCGAATAATGTGTTTGCAATTGTTTGATATCAAATTTTTTATTTTCTGCCGTTTTTAATATGAAAGCAGGTAAATTTTTCGGGGGAGACAAACTCATGACATTGTCAGATTCTTGTGCAAACGCAGAAAAAGACAAACTAAATAACATCAACAAAAACGCCATCATTCTCACATCACACCACCTTAAACACTTGTTTTAAATAAGCCAGATAGGAAGCATCCTGACAGGAAGCTTTGTTCGGTTCATCCGTGATTTTTGCAACGGGCTGACCATTACACTGCATCATTTTGATTACATTTTGCAAGGGTTGATAGCCTAAGTCATTACTCAAATTGGTGCCAATACCAAAAACCGGATTCGAACGCGTCTCAAACCGTTCTTTAATGGCCAAAGCCAAATTAAAATCCAATTTATCACTGAAAATCATGGTTTTTGTTTTTGAGTCAATACCCTTTTTTTCATAGTGTGCAATTAATTTTTCACCCCACAAAAAAGGATCGCCCGAATCATGACGGGCACCATCAAATAATTTACAAAAATATAAATCAAAATCTCGCAAAAATGCATCCATCCCATAGGTGTCAGACAAGGCAATCCCCAAATCACCTCGGTATTCTTTGGCCCAATTTTCAAATGCCATTTTTTGACTGTCTATCAATCGTGAACCCAAGGCTTGATGGGCCTGCAAAAACTCATGTGCCATGGTGCCCTGCGGACGTATATTTAATTTTTTGGCTAAATACACATTGCTCGTGCCTAACAAATGTTCCGATAACTCATCCCGCAAAACGCGCACCACTTCTTCTTGCCACTCAAAAGAAAAACGTCGACGCGTCCCATATTCAGAAAAATATAATTTACTCAAAGGCAAGGTTGATTTAACCAATTTGATTTTATTCGCCAAACGTAGACGACCTTCGGCATAATCTGGTTTTTCAATACTGCGGTAATACACTTCGTTCACAATCGCTAAAATAGGCACTTCAAATAAAATGGTATGCAGCCAAGGCCCACGGATCACTATTTCTAACTTATCTTTCACTTCAACAGAAACAAAATCAGCGTTGAGATGAAAGATGCGCAAAAAATCAATAAAATCAGATTTGAAAAAACGAAATGTTTTTAAATGATTTAATTCTTCTTCTGTAAACTGAAGCGAACACAATCGTTGTATAGATTTTTTTATTTCTTCAGCATAAGGACGCAAATCCACATTGGGTGTACGGCAGGTAAATCCATACTCTACCATCGCACCAGGGAAATGATGCAACACCGCTTGCATCATCGTAAACTTATAAAAATCATTATCTAACAAGGAAATAATCACGCAATATCTCCGAGCAAAACCACCGTGCGTTCTTTATTAACTAAACAAGCGGCATTTTTAATAATTTTCGCACCCTTCCCTTGCATTTCTTCAAGCGCAAGCCGCGTTGTTTCTTCCGTAATACCTCGACATGCCGCTCGATTTAATATCACCTTGAAATCCGCACCCAAAAGATCTAACACCGTTATTTTAACGCAATAATCTGTGGCCAAACCGCCCACAATCACCGTTGTAATCGCCTGTTTTTTTAGAAATTCAATCGCACCGGTAGACAAATGACCCGCATGATCATGATAACAAGCACCGTAGGGGTGCATATCAGGCTCAATCCCTTTCCAAACAAAATAATCATATTGAGTGGGTTTGGGTAAGCCTGCCAAAAGCTCAAACCCGAAGGTACCCGGCACCGCATGCTTCGGCCAACGTACATCCACATTGTCACCTTCAACAGGGCTCAACATGGGTGCATCAGCGGTGGCTATCCACACAGCATCGGGACTGTGCGCATCTTTAGAACCTAAGCGCAAAGAAGCAAGCAGCGCGTTAGCATTCAATTCAGGCACAATGAGCGGCGCATCAGAAACAGGCAATTCGTCTGGACAAAATGGCGAAAAACAATTTTGCGCATCCACGTCAAAACTGGCCACTTGCTCGCGATAATCAATGACTAACTTCTTTCTTGGTAGCATTTCGTATAGTGGAAGACTAAACTTAGATGGAAACAGGCGCCGATTATGGCAAATTTTTTCCCTAAAAGGTACTCACCATGGACAATCCCAAGTTTTTTGATGATCTTGTGAAGAAAATCACGCGTGCCCTCCCCCCTGGCGTCAAGGAATTAGGGGAAGATATTGAAAAAAACGTCAAACAAGCCCTCACAGCCAGCTTCCACAAGCTTGACCTTGTCACCCGCAAAGAATTTGATATTCAGGCCCGCGTCCTCCTCAAAACCCGAGAAAAACTCGAAAAACTTGAAGAAAAACTCCGCGCACTGGAAGAAAAGCAAGCCAAAACCAAGTCCAAGCGTTAAAGTTTTTAAATTATACACATTTTAACGAGTAGGATTTGGCTAATTAATGGCACAAAATACGTATTTAGGCATTTCGTGCCCTATTTTTCATTGACAACATATGGCACAAGATTTACATTTACGCATCCTGTACCATGTAGAAATAAAGAAGCGCGTCTAGCGCGATATTTAAAAGAATTTTTTGTGGTTACGTCTGGGCTTACAGCCCAGCCTAACCACAGGCTAACCAGTTTCAGGCCTCCGGCCTTTCTTTATAATAACTTCCATGGACAATTCCACATTCACCACATTTTTTGTATCTAATATTACCACCCTATCCGGTGAATATACCTCTCTTACCTGAAGATGTGAAGGGTATATACCTCTCTTACCTGAAGATGCGAACTCTCGCTGCGTTCTGAGGGCGATCTTGAGACGATCGTGATCTTGAAAAAACCCTTAAAGGTAACAAACATGCTCGGGTTTTTTCAAGATCACGATCGTCTCAATCTCACCCCCAGCCCTGTGCGAGAGTTCGCATCTTCAGGTAAGAGAGGTATAGACACACTGCCTTTTTTTCCCTACACTCTCAATTCTTAATTGCATAAATAAAAAAATAATAAAAACATGCCTTCTCTCGCCATTCTTCATAGTCGCTCATTCCAGGGGTTTAATGCGCCCCTTGTGTCTGTCGAAGCCCATATTTCTAACAGCACGCTTCCTCGTTTTTCTATTGTAGGTTTACCCGAAACAGCTGTTAAAGAAAGCAAAGATCGGGTGCACAGCGCGATCATTAATAGTCGTTTTTTCTTCCCTTATGATCGCATCACCATCAATCTTGCACCTGCTGATGTACCTAAAGAAGGTGGACGGTTTGACTTGGCCATTGCCCTCAGTATTTTGATAGCCTCCAATCAAATTAAAGCAGAAAATGTCACTGATTATGAATTTGCGGGCGAATTAGCCTTATCAGGTGAACTTCGTCGCATACAAGGCGCGCTTCCTTTTGCCTTAGCCACCCAGCAAGCCGGCAAAAAACTCATTATTTCACGCGATAGCGCAGATGAAGCCGCATTGCATCCCGGCTTAACTGTTTTACCCGCCAATAATTTACTTGAGGTTTGCGCACACCTTCAAAAACAAACTTTTTTAATACCCCACACCTTCACACCCGCTACACTGACGCAAGATGATGAAACAGATTTATCAGATGTGAAAGGACACTTCCAAGCAAAGCGTGCATTAGAAATCGCTGCCGCAGGTGGACACAGCGTATTAATGGTCGGACCGCCTGGCACAGGAAAAACCATGTTAGCACAACGTTTTCCTGGCTTATTGCCCCTGCTTACTCATGAAGAAGCACTCGAAGTTGCAGCCATTTACTCACTCAGCAGGCAAGCTGCCTCCTTTCATTGGCGAAAAAGACCTTTTCGCATGCCGCATCACACCGCCTCCTATGTCGCGCTGGTAGGTGGCAATAATCCGCCTATACCCGGTGAAGTTTCATTGGCACACCAGGGTATTTTATTTTTGGATGAATTAGGTGAATTTAATGCTAAAACACTCGAAACACTTCGAGAACCACTTGAAAATGGTTGCATTAATATCGCACGAGCGGGCAACACCCTGCATTTCCCAGCTCGCTTCCAATTGCTCGCGGCCATGAATCCTTGTCCTTGTGGCTACGCCAATGATCATGAGATCGCCTGCAAATGCACACCCGATAAAATCAAACGTTATCAAACACGAATTTCTGGACCCTTATTAGATCGTATTGATATCCACCTCACCTTACCACGCCCTTCTCCACACACCCTGCTCGATGAAACCATTGCTTCAGGCGAGAGCAGCAAAGCCATACGTGATCGCGTGGAAAAAACACAACAAATGCAATGGACACGCCAGAAAAAACTGAACAGCCAATTATCCTCTCATGAACTACTTTCTCAACATCCTCTGAGTAATGCGCTTAAACAACGTTTGAATATGGCTATCACGCGTTTTCATTTTTCCCCGCGCAGCTATTGCCGCTTGTTAAAAGTAGCACGCACCCTGGCTGATTTAGCAGGTTCTCCCGAAATCCAACTTGACCATTTGGAGGAGTCTTTGAGTTTTCGACACAGCCCTTAAAAAAATCTACCCGGAATAACATAAAACGAGTAAGATCGAACGTCATTTGTCAACAACAACAGGAGAACTCCATGGAGCGTGACACCCTTTTTACTTCTGAATCCGTCTCAGAAGGCCATCCAGATAAAATTGCAGATCAAATCTCGGATGCCATCTTAGACGCTATCATCGCACAAGATCCTCATGCACGTGTTGCATGTGAAACCTTAGTCAAAACAGGCATGGTACTCATCGCGGGTGAAATCACCACGCGCGCCTGGGTTGACATAGAACATATCGCACGCAATGTTATTAAAGAAATTGGTTACAGCAGTTCCGCCATGGGATTTGATTGGGAATCTTGCGCCATCCTCACGGCCATCGGCAAACAATCACCCGACATCGCACAAGGTGTTGACCCCAGCACACAACAAGAACAAGGGGCGGGCGATCAAGGTTTAATGTTTGGTTATGCAAGCAATGAAACCGATGTCCTTATGCCAGCACCCATTACCTATGCACATCGGCTCGTCAAACGCCAAGCAGACGTGCGAAAATCTGGCCTCTTACCTTGGCTACGACCCGATGCTAAAAGCCAAGTAACTTTGCGCTATCAAAACGGCAAACCTGTTTCTGTCGACACCGTGGTGCTGTCTACACAACATGGCCCTGAAATCGCACAGTCAGCCTTAATTGAAGCCGTCATTGAACACATCATCAAACCTGTTATGCCTGCTAACTGGATCACCCAAGAAACACGTTTCTTGGTTAATCCTACAGGTCGCTTTGTCATCGGCGGTCCTTTAGGGGATTGCGGTCTCACTGGTCGAAAAATTATTGTAGACAGTTACGGTGGCATGGCACGTCACGGTGGCGGTTGCTTCTCTGGCAAAGATCCCACCAAAGTAGATCGTTCTGCCGCTTATGCAGCGCGCTATGTGGCAAAAAACCTCGTTGCAGCCGGCATTGCCAGCAAATGTGAAATTCAAGTGTCCTATGCGATTGGCGTTGCACAACCTGTCTCTATTTCAGTTGAAACATTTGGCACAGGTAAAATCAGTCATGACAGAATCATTCAACTGATCAACGAACACTTCGACTTAAGACCGCGTGGCATCATCAGTATGTTGAATTTGTTACGCCCCATTTACCAGGCTACAGCTTCTTATGGTCACTTCGGACGAACAGAAGATACCTTCTCCTGGGAAAAGACAGACAAGGCCGCTTTGTTACGTGATGCAGCAGGGCTAAAAGAGGAGACCCATGTATGACTCATACCACGCTGGATCTACAAGATTATAAAGTAGCCAATATTGCTTTAGCTGATTGGGGCAGAAAAGAAATTAATATCGCTGAAACAGAAATGCCTGGTTTGATGGCCATCCGTGAACAGTATGCCAAACAAAAACCGTTAAAAGGCGCGCGCATTGCAGGCTCTCTGCACATGACTATTCAAGCGGCTGTCTTGATTGAAACCTTGCTTGCCTTAGGTGCCGAAGTACGCTGGTCTTCTTGCAATATTTTTTCCACACAAGATCATGCGGCTGCGGCGATGGCACAACGCGGCGTACCCGTGTTTGCTTGGAAAGGTGAAACGGAAGAAGAATATTGGTGGTGTGTCGAACAAACACTTCACGGTCCGGAGGGTTGGCGACCTAATATGTTGCTAGACGATGGTGGCGATCTCACCACACTTGTACATGAAAAGTACCCACAATATTTACCTGCTATTCGTGGATTATCTGAAGAAACGACCACGGGCGTACACCGTCTTTATGATATGCATAAAAAAGGTTTACTCAAAGTCCCCGCTTTTAATGTCAATGATTCCGTCACCAAATCTAAATTTGATAATCTCTATGGCTGCCGTGAATCCTTACTGGATGGTATTAAGCGCGCCACGGATGTGATGATTTCAGGAAAAACTTGTCTTGTATTAGGATACGGTGACGTAGGTAAAGGTTGCGCGCAATCACTGCGTGGGCAAGGTGCTATCGTCTGGGTCACTGAAATTGATCCTATTTGTGCACTTCAAGCCGCCATGGAAGGATATCGCGTGGTGAGCATGGAAGAAGCCGCACCTCTGGCTGATATTTTTGTTACCGCCACAGGTAATTTGCGCGTCATCAACCATGAACATCTCAAACGCATGAAAAACCAAGCCATTGTTTGTAACATTGGTCATTTCGATTCTGAAATTGATATTGCCTCACTTAAACAATATCGTTGGGAAAATATCAAACCTCAAGTTGATCATGTCATTTTTCCTGACGGAAAACGTTTGATTATTTTGGCAGAAGGACGTTTAGTAAATTTAGGTTGCGCCACAGGCCATCCTAGCTTCGTGATGTCTTCTTCCTTTTGCAATCAAGTCTTAGCACAAATGGAATTATGGCAACATCCTGAAAAATATCCTGTTGATATTTATTTGCTACCTAAAACATTGGATGAACAAGTTGCAAGACTGCATCTAGATAAACTCGGCGCGACACTGACGACACTCACCCGTGAACAAGCCGATTATTTGGGTGTGAACACAGCAGGTCCTTACAAACCTGAGTTTTATCGGTATTAGGAACTGCTGACATTAGGGGCATTCCTCTCATAATCCTGGGATGCCTCCCATCTTCAGGTACGAGGGGTATATATGGACCTTGCCCCAGAGGGTGGGGGCTGAGTTGTTACTTATTTTGCCGTAATCCATAAGTTTTCATAGGGGACAGCGAAAAGATTCTCGCCCATTGAGCCTGAAAATTCACCAGAATACAAAACTATCCCTATAAATAATCTATTTTTTGCAATATTTTCTTTGAACCATTTAAGGTGTTTAAAATCAGAGGTATTTATCGTTGAGCTTGCTTTGACTTCTATGCCCAATAAAGCATGATCATCGCGCTCAATTAAAAAATCAATTTCACGTTTTTCTCTATCTCGATAGTGAGACAATTCATATTGTCCATTGTTTGCGTCAATCTGAGTGGCAAGTTCATTAAATATAAATGTTTCTATTAATTTTCCAGATCGATCGGAATCTAACTCTACTTGTGATAACCGCCAACGAAGAATAGACGTCATCAGACCTGAATCAGTCATGTATATTTTTGATTGTTTTCCAACACGATCATAGTCAGTGCACGTCCAAGGTGAAACACGTTCTATCACATATAAGGCCTCAAGTGCATTAATGTAAGATTCGATAGTAGGACGACGAATAGAAAGTCCTGAACCGATTGAAGAAATATCCATAAATCTACCAGACCATGCTGCAAGTGTATTTACAAGTTCAGACATAGCTTGTTGTCGCGTAATATGGGCAATGTCTTTTAAGTCTCGTTCTAATAATGCAGAGATATAATCTCTATGCCATTGACAGCGTTCATGTTGCTCTAACTTGATTGCTTCGGGAAATCCGCCGCGAAAAGCGAGTTCCAGCATTGTTTTTCGATCATAGGTATTTTTAGATGTTTTAGAGAATATTTTTTTAAAAGTATTTTCTAAAAAATTAGGTTTCGCACCCAATAATTCTCCTTGAGATAATGAGCGTAGTCGTATTTTTCTAATGCGTCCCGCCAATGATTCTTGTACGCTTGGAAGCGATGAAATATTAGCTGAGCCCGTAAGTAAATATTGTCCAGAATGAGTATCTTCATCAACGATGAGTTTGATTGCGGACAATAATTCTGGTACGCGTTGCACTTCATCGATAATAAGCATTTTTCGATCGTGCTTAACAAAATCGACCGGGTCGTTTTTTGCAAGCTGCCTTAATGCAGGATCATCCAACGTCAAATAACGCGTCTCTTTAGAAACAAGTTGTTTTGTTAAAGTGGTTTTGCCACATTGACGTGCGCCCGCCAACAGAACAACACGCCGCGTTTTTATTGCATTTTGGATGATTTGTTTTTGCCAGCGCCCATACAGTTTCGTCATATTGCGCCCACCCCCCAATTCCGCGATTTTTACTATTATAACCCCGCTATTTTACAAATGTAAGCCCCGCGATTTTACAAATACAACCCCCGCGATTTTATATTTATAGAATAGTAAGTGGAAATAGCCCACCCCCCAAAAATGTTCTATAATTAGACAATCATTTTCAAGGTATGGGGGTAAAGGGGTGTGACAAAACCAGGAAAAGACACCAAACCAAAAGACACAGCGAGCACGGCCTTAAGCGAAGCTGAAGCCTCCCGTGCGGCAGCCTCTTCAGCCGACACCTCTGTTGGAGACATATCACCTGCCTTAACTTTACTAAAAATGCCAGATGACATGGTACTAAGTATCGCCGAGCAAGCTTCTTCATTCAAAGATTTACTGCACTATCTCTCTACCCATCGCCTCCTTCGAGAATTAGCTAATCGACCTGAAAACAAAGCGGCATTGTTACAGTATTATTTCCCTTCTTATGACAAACATCGCGAAGAAACGCCAGGAACAACCACTTCACTCTCCCACCACCTTCAAGAGGCTGATAAAACACATTATTTCCATAGACAGTTATCAGCTAAACACATTAAAGACGCAGCCACTCGTTTTCAGCTCATCCACTTATTTGCTGCAGCACAATGGGGCGAGCCAGAACGCTTTTTCAAGGCACTCCGCAACATAACAACACCCACCAGAGATTCGCTGACCCTGTACCGCGATCGGCATGGCGACAATGTGTTTCAGCTATTACATCGGAGCATGACACAAGCAAAAGAAGAAGAGAAAAAACCGTATCAAGCTATTTTCAAAGAACTCTTTGAGATACTCCTCACTGAAAAACCTGAGCATGTAAACAGTACTCAATTTCATACCCTTCTTGGCGCACTTTGTAACCAAACAAAACCCTGTGATTTAAACAACTTAATCTCAAATAGAAATGCGGCCGAGCAAATTAAAACGATCATGGAAGCCGCTGTTTTATGCGATCGCGCCGACCTTATCCATTTTCTCCTTCAAAAAGAATTGATTCCCGAAGAAGAGATAGGAAATTATTTTGTGGAAGCAATAGACGGAGGCAGCGCTCAGGTGGTGGGCGCACTGCTTCGTTACGTAGCAGATCGAGATCGGGATGGTGCCTGCGAAATGATTGAACGGGAAACTTATAGCGCATTAGCTGATCACACGATTACACCTTTACAGCGCGCAGCCCTACAAGGCTATACCGCCGTCACGCAGGCCTTAATCAACTGGGCAAAAGAAGAAGATGGAAAAGAAAAAGAAGAAGGTGAAGAATCCGCTAATCTGTTAGTTGATCTATTAAACCAGCATCATCAGGGACAGACGGCATTTCACTGCGCTGCCAAAAAGGGTCATCTGGGCGTCGTTCGGATTTTATGTGACGCTGCGGGCGAACAAGCACGCATCTTATCAATGAAAAAAGATACGCTATTAGGTGAAACACCCTTCTCTCTGGCGGCCATAGGAAATCACGCAGAGGTGGTTCGGTTTTTATGTGCCGAAGCGGGCACTCAAGCAAAAGAATGCTTACTGGCAAGAAATAATGAGCGAACAACAGCGCTAGCCTGGGCCATAAACAACCAGGGTATCGCAACCGTTAGGATGTTATGCACAGCAGCCACCGCACATCATTGTTTAAAAGAGTTATTGATACCCACACATACCCCACCACTACTCAGCGCCATAGCAACACCTGGTGTGGGCCAGACCAAGATCATTCAAATCTTGTGTGCTGCAGCAACAGCCGAGCATTTTTTAAAAGAATTTCTAGCGGCAAGGGGCACCCGTGAAGGGAAAACGGCCTTACACCTAGCGGTTGGACTGAATCGTGCGGATGCAGTTCAGGTATTATGTGCTACCGCAGGCGAGTACCTCACTGATTTGTTATTGATAAAAAATAACGAGGGCAAAACAGCCCTCCCACTGGGAGATAACAACGAACACCTAAAAGCCGTTGAAACCATTTTACGCAGTAAAAGTGAGGAAGAAATACTGAAAACAGCCTACTCTCTGTTTAGTTCAGGCACCTGTCCACTAGAAATTATGGCTCGAACATTATTTGCCAAAATGGGCAGAGCACGTGCAGAGACGATGCTGTTATTCATGCCAAAACAGGCGGCAGCTGACACGTCTACGTCTCACCCCAAAGGCCCGCGGTCTTCTTCGGGGTCTTGAGTATTCATTGCCTATGCAACAGGTGAAACAAGGCATTTAAAAACCACTCTAACAACTGGCGCAGCCATTCAAAAAAAGACGGCCGAGGTTCTAATACAGGCACCACAATTTTTTCATGATGAACCGGTTTATAACTGCGTGACACACCTTCACGACGATACCAATTTTTTAAATATTTTTTTGCTAATCCAGCGTCATCAATCATTAATACATTTTCTGCGTTACGCGCTTGCGCGGCACGGGTGAAATTAAAGGATCCCGTGATCGTTTTCGTTTGATCAATAATCATCACCTTGTTATGCGCAATACCCGGCTTTTCATCAATCCAAACAGGAATATGGTGTCTTGCAAATAATTCGGCTGCATTTTTTTGATTACCCAATACACTTTTATCTAAAACAACTTGCACGTTTACCCCTCGATTTTTTGCCTCCAATAACGCATTTTCAATCGGGCGAGAGGTAAAACTATAGGCTTGAACCCACACATCACTCACCGAGGCTTGAATGGCATTCACAATTTGTTGTGTGCAATCTTCACCTGGCGTAAAACACACACGAAACTTCGCATCCGATTCAAACTCATCGGCAAAAGCGGTTGAAAAAAACAAAATTAGAGCACAGAGACTTCCTGTTTTTTTGATCATAATTATATAAATTCCTTAATGAGGTGGATTGCTTCGTCCGGCTATGCCGTCCTCGCAAAGACGCCCCGGAGGGTGGGGGGGCATGATGGCCTGCATTTTTTCTCTCCGAGCCGTCATTGCGAGGACGGCGTTTTTCCGCCGGACGAAGCAATCCATATCGCCCCAGAGAGTGGGGGCCAATGTGTGCATACCCTAGCCCGGAGGGGTAAAAAAGTCATGACGCCCCGACAAGTACAAGGGCAGTGGGATTTGGCGAGAATACGCAACTCCAGTACAATAACGAAATTTTAACAGCTGGAGACACAACAATGAAACTTTCTTACCTCACCACACTGACTTTGTGTGGCGCGTTAACTCTCACCGGTTGCGAAACCACTACAATCAACAAACAAGATGTTGGTGCATTGACAGGCGGCGTGTTGGGTGGTGTATTAGGCAATCAAGTGCATGGATCGGGCCGTACTGCTGCGATCATTGGTGGCACTTTGGCCGGTGCACTGATTGGTGGTTCCATTGGTAAAACCATGGATGATGTGGATAAAATGAAAGTGAATCAAACACTTGAATCTACACCTACAAACCAAACTTCTGCCTGGACTAACCCTGACTCGGGTACCACCTACCAGGTCACCCCCACCAAAACGTATTCTCGCGAACAGGGTGGTAGTTTACAACCTTGTCGCGAATTCACCACGACCGCACTCATTGGCGGTAAAAAGCAAGAGATCTATGGCACCGCTTGTCGGCAAGCCGATGGCAGTTGGAAAACTATCCAATAAAGGGCACCTCTCAATATGAGCACTAAAATAAAAACCACCTTTACTTGCACGGAATGCGGTGCTCAATCACTTAAATGGCTGGGGCAATGTCCTGACTGTAACGCCTGGAATACGTATACAGAAGAAATCCTTGCTCCTAGCTCAACACGTTATACTAATTACAGTGGACAGTTGGCCAACCAAAGTATTCTTTTAGCCAATGTCAAAGTTCAACACGAATCACGATTGCTCACAGGTTTACCCGAATTAGATCGCGCACTGGGAGGTGGTTTAGTGCCCGGCTCTGCTGTGCTAATCGGCGGCGATCCCGGTATTGGTAAATCCACTTTACTTTTGCAAACCCTGTGTGCTCTGAGTCAATTTCATGAAACACTGTATGTCACCGGAGAAGAATCCTTACAACAAGTCGCCATGCGTGCACGACGCTTAGGGTTGGCTGAAGATAAATTAAAATTATTTCCCGAAACTCAAATTGAAAAAATTTTAAATCTGGCCGAACAGCAACGCCCTTCTCTATTAGCCATCGATTCCATTCAAACCATGTACACCGAAGCCGTGCCATCTGCACCCGGCTCTGTCAGTCAAGTGCGTGAAAGTGCGGCACAACTTGTTCGTTATGCAAAACAAACCGGTACCGCCCTCTTTCTCATTGGCCATGTGACCAAAGAAGGCACTTTAGCCGGCCCACGCGTCCTCGAGCACATGGTGGACACGGTTTTATATTTTGAAGGTGAACAAGATCATCGTTTCCGCATTATTCGTGCGATAAAAAATCGCTTCGGCGCAGTGAATGAACTCGGTATTTTTGCGATGACAGACAAGGGTTTACGCACCATCACCAATCCCTCCGCCATTTTTCTGTCTCATCAGCGCGAACACAATCCTGGCAGCATCGTCATGTCAACCTGGGAAGGCACCCGACCCTTGCTCGTTGAAATTCAAGCGCTCGTTGATCAAAGTCATTTAGCCAATCCACGTCGCGTCACAGTGGGCTTAGAACAAAATCGCTTAGCCATGTTGTTAGCCGTATTACATCGCCATGGTGGCATCGCCACCTATGATCAAGATGTTTTTGTCAATGCGGTAGGCGGTGTCAAAGTCTCAGAAACCGCCGCTGATTTGGCTGTTTTGCTTGCCATTCTCTCCAGCTTAAAAAACAAACCCCTGCCTTCTGAACTGATGGTGTTTGGTGAAATAGGCCTGGCCGGTGAAGTACGACCCGTGCAAAGTGGTCAAGACCGCTTAAATGAAGCACAAAAACATGGCTTTAAAAAAGCCATCATCCCCAAAGGCAATGTCCCACGCCAAGCTTTTGATTCGCTCGAAGTTATACCAGTTCAAAATTTAAGTGAAGCATTGTCTGTAATATAATTGCGCAAATACTCACACTCTCCCTAGTTTATAGCAGCAAAAAGGTAACCTCGCGTAATCGATCCGCTCTTTGAATTTGGGTATGAAAAATTAGACCTATCCTATAGAATACCCCTCCAGCCGAGAGCCCCATTACAATGAATTATTTTTCCAATTTTGCGTTATTACGCCGCAATCGCAACTTTCGATTGCTCTATACAGGTCAAATTATTTCTTTTATAGGCACGTTGATCACCAGCGTCGCCCTTCCTTATCAAACTTTTTACCTCACACATTCCACTTTGATGATAGGTTTGCTCAGCCTCCTTCAACTATTACCTTTAGTTGTCACCGCCTTGTTGGGGGGGGTTATTGCTGACAAACATAATCGACGCACCCTCCTTATCATCACCGAATTAGGCCTCATGTTGGGCTGCATTTTACTCGCCTTTAATTCTTGCCTTCCTAGGCCTTCTTTGTGGATCATCTTCAGTGTGGCTCCATTGATGTCAGCTATCACAGGCTTACACCGCCCCGCTCTCGACAGTATCGCGCAACAAATTGTCGACAAAAAAGATTTTGGTGCCCTAAGTAGCCTGGCCACCCTCAAACGCAGTCTCTGTATGATTGCAGGCCCTGCTTTGGGAGGTATCATCATCTCTGTCTGGGGAATCACCGCAACTTACCTCATTGATTGTCTGAGTTTTTCGCTTTCTCTCATGACTTTATTGAGCATGCGTGCGATATCTAATCCTTCTTCTCCCGCTGATCGCTCAACCTGGATTTCTCTCAAGGAAGGTGTTCAGTACGCCCTCTCACGACAAGAACTCGTCGGCACTTATCTTGTTGACTTCGTCGCCATGATCGCCTGCATGCCTAATGCTCTGTTTCCCGCCATTGCCCAATCTTTTGGCGGCGCGAAAACCCTGGGCATGCTGTATTCTGCACCCGCTGTCGGTGCTTTGGTTGTTTCACTTTATAGCCATTGGACAACACGTTTCACACGTCATGGTATGGCGGTAGCTTATTCGGCTGCATTATGGGGGCTTTGCATTCTGTTTTTTGGTTTAGCACATCATCTTTCTACCGCCCTCTTATTCTTAGGATTGGCCGGCGCATGTGATGCACTCAGTGGTATCTTCCGAGGCGTGATCTGGAATGAAACCATTCCCAACTCACTCCGAGGACGTTTGGCAGGCATGGAAATGGTGTGTTATTTGAGCGGACCACGCTTGGGCGACACGAAAGCAGGGCTTCTAGCAGCCGGCTTCGGTATCACCGCTTCTCTTGTATCTGGTGGCTTACTTTGTATTGCCGGTGTTGGTATTTGTTGCTATTTCTTACCTCATTTTTGGCGCTATACTGCAGCGCGTCAACAAATTTCCACCACCCAAAATGATGATGGATCTGTTGAGGCATGCGAAAATACTTGAGGTACGATCGGTCAATCTGTCACCCGCAACCAAAAATGATGTACAGGTCCGTGCCCCGTTCCCAAAACATAATCTTTACCTGCTAATAATGCGCCTCGCAAATAGTCGTTTGCCAAGGTGACAGCTTCCACTAAATTTTTTCCTCTCGCCAAGTAGGCTGTCACGGCTGAAGAGAGTGTACATCCCGTCCCATGTGTATTACGTGTTTGTATTTTTGTTTTAGGAAACCAATGTGTTTCTTGCGTTTCACTTAGATACAATAAATCTGTAATATGATCCGCTTCTAAGTGCCCCCCCTTTAATAACACCGCCTTCACGCCCAAAGAGCAAAAATCATTTGCTGCTCGCAACATTTGCGACTCATGTTCAATTTTATAACCTAAGAATGCAGCAGCTTCAGGCAGATTAGGCGTCACCAAAGTCGCCCGGGGGAATAAATGAGCCACCATAGCCTCTATCGCATCGCGCTTCAACAGACTATCACCACTTTTAGCAATCATCACGGGATCAAGCACCACAGGCACAGTATCGGTTAAACTGTCTGCCACCACGTCAATCGCTGCTTGGGTACGAAGCACGCCAACTTTGATCGCATCTACCCCTATATCACTTAACACACTGTCTAACTGCATCTTGATAAAATCTGGCGGAATATCCAATATCCCCTGCACACCTAATGTATTTTGAGCTGTCAACGCGGCAAAAACAGACATACCGTAACAACCTAATGCAGAAAACGTTTTAAGATCAGCTTGCACACCTGCACCGCCCCCACTGTCGGAAGTGGCGATCGTCAAGGCTCTAGGATAAAACAAAGGCGTGTGTTGGTTTGTATTCATACCACAAAATTAACCGCAGCAGAAAAAGTGATGTTGGCACGTCCTGCTAACTGTTCAAAAGTTAAATTATATAAAGCATCCAAAAGTTGGTATTGGAAGGAACCCGGTCCAGCTGATTTTTCTGATGCAAGCTCACCTGCTACTGCAAGCGTTGTCATGGCATGCACACTGGCCATGCTTTTGTTGGGATTGATCGCACAAAAAGCCCCAATCAAGGCTGTCGCGGTACACCCTAACCCCACCACTTTCGTCATCATGGGTACGCCATTGCGTATCATGATTTCTTGTTCTTTTGTTAAAATAAAATCTTTTTCACCACTGATGACGACCACATGATCAGTTTGTCTTACGATGGTTCGCGCCGCTTCCAAAGCATTGTCTGATTCAAACAAAGTATCCACACCTTTTGTACCACACTCATTATTTGCCAAAGCCATAATTTCAGATGCATTGCCTCGAATGACCATGGGTGTACCTGCTGCTATCAACGCTTGCGCCACTTGCGTGCGATAAGGCGTTGCACCCGCACCCACTGGATCAAACACACAAGGTACGTGACACACTTTCGCTGCCTTCAGCGCAAGATACATCCGTTGCACACACTGCGCATCCAGGGTACCCATGTTTATCACGGTTGCACCTGCGATACGCACCATCTCCATAATTTCTTCTTCCGCGTGCGCCATCACAGGCGAAGCACCTAAAGCCAACAAAGCATTCGCGGTTTGGGACATCACCACCAAGTTAGTGATGTTATGCACCAAAGGTGCATGCGCACGAATAGTAACAAGATCTTGGTACAAGCCATCGATTACAGTTGTTCTTTCTATCATGCTTTCCTCATTATTTTATTGTTTGAATTTGTTTTAAGAAATCATCTGCATTCACTTCACCCACGATTGTTTTACCTTTTAAACAACGTCCTGTCGGATCAAAAAACACGAGCGTAGGCGGTGCAACCACACCAAACTTTGCCTGCAAAGCTTTAGTTTCCGGCGTCACATCCGTAATATCCGCTCTAATCAACAACATATCTTTTAACTTTTCCTTCACACTGGCATTAGAAAAAGTAAATTCATCTAACTCACGACATGCCATACACCATTCCGCAGAAAAATCCACCATGGTATAGCGCCCTTTTGCTTGTGCAAGTGCTGCTTTCAACTCACCCACACTTTTCACAGTTTGAAAATTCAAATCGTGATGCGCCTCAGACACCGTATTTTCTCGCCCCAAAGGCATTAGAGGATCACTATTGCCATGCGCTGCACCCACCAACAAAATAATTCCATAAACAAATAAAATATACCCTAAGCCATGCCAAACACGCCCTGTTCCTTTAGCCGGCAAAGGTGTAAAAATTCCCATGCTTACCGCGGTCACGATAAATAAGCCTGCCCACATGACCAATACAATAAAACCGGGTAAAAAACGGGATAAGAGCATAATGGCCAAACCAAGCATCACCACACCAAAGGCCGCTTTAACCGCATCCATCCACTTACCCGTTTTGGGTAAAAGTTGTGGACCGAACGTCCCAATGATCAACAAGGGCACGCCCATCCCCACCCCCATGACCCATAAAGCAATCGCACCCAATACCAAGCTCCCCTTTTGACTAATCAAACTTAAAGCCGCCACCAAGGGTGCGCTTACACAGGGCGACACGATTAAAATAGACAAAAACCCCATGACAAACACCCCTACCAAAGACCCACTTTTTTGCTTATTACTCAAGCGCGTCACATGATGATGAAAAAAATTGGGCATTCTGATGTCATACAAACCAAATAAAGATAAGGCCAACAAAACAAACATCACACTAAAAACAGTCAGGATCAGCGGAGATTGCATATAAGCCTGCAAGTGCCCGCCCGCCAAACTGGCTAAAACCCCTGCAATGGCATAAGCCACCGACATACCTAATACATAGGTACCTGATAATATAAAAGCTCGGAAAGAATTCAACTTACCTTGTCCTAAGATAATGCTCGATAAAATGGGTATCATCGGGAGCACACAAGGTGTAAAGCTGAGCAACAATCCAAATCCAAAAAAACCTATTAATAACAACAAACTGCTATCTGTTTGGAAAAGCGAGGTGGATGAGTTTTGCGCTATATCTGCATTCGCCTCCGCTGTGAGGGCAAGGGGAACCACTTGACTCATCGGAGGATAACAAAAGCCTGCATCTGCACAGCCCTGAAAACTCACTTTCAACTTACCTTCGCCTGTTATCGCACTGCTAAAAGGAACCACAATTTTGAGATGACCCGTATAAACCTCATATGCGCCCTGAGAAGGATCCTGTGCCTGCTGAGTTGCGGGGAAATTAATCACTCCCTCTTTTATTTGTTTTGCCGGCTCAAATTCAAATTTAAGGCGATCTTTATAGAGGTGGTAACCTGGGGCAATGGTCCATTCTGCTACCACTGTTTTTCCCGCTTGATGCGTTGACAACTTAAACGCTTGCTCAGCACGCAATGGCTGTTTTAAAGCAAAAGCACTTGCCACAAAGAAAAAAAGCAACACGAACCCTATTCGTTTTAACATACCCTTTCCCTCAATAAACGATAAACCCCCCAAGTATCCTGCATCTTCTTGATAGAATCTACCCCAAAGAAATCTCCCCACACCCCTTGAAAATTCTAAGCTCATCCCCAAATCTACCTCACCCCCAGCTTTACCTTGACACCTAGGGCAGCTGGACTATCATTAGCTCTCGAAAAATTGGGGAGAGTTAAAAAAACTCAACACATTTTAAAAAGCAAAAGGAGTCAACCATGAATATGTCTGACATAGCTAACATTCGTCCTCTTGGGGATCGTATTGTTGTTCAACGTTCGGAAAAAGAATCAAAAACGGCAGGTGGTATTGTCATCCCTGAAAATTCAGGCGACAAACCTTCTGAAGGAAAAGTAATGGCAGTCGGTCCAGGTAAGCATTTGGAAAGTGGCAGCATCCGCACACCTGATGTCAAAGTCGGCGACAAAGTGTTGTTCGGCAAATACTCTGGCAGCGAAATCAAATTGGCTGGTAAAGACTGTCTCGTGTTACGTGAAGAAGACATCATGGCAGTTGTTCTATAGTTCACTAATTAAGAGGATAAAAACATGGCTGCAAAAGAATTACGTTTTTCCGGTGATGCAAGACACTTGCTCATCTCTGGCGTTAACATACTCGCTAACGCAGTTAAAGTGACCTTGGGTCCTAAGGGTCGTAACGTTGTTTTAACGCGCTCCTTTGGCGCTCCCACCGTCACCAAAGATGGTGTTTCTGTTGCTAAAGAAATTGAACTCGAAAATGAGTTTGAAAACATGGGTGCATTGATGGTGAAAGAAGTAGCTTCTCAAACCTCCGATGCAGCAGGCGACGGCACCACCACCGCTACTGTATTAGCTCAAGCCATTCTGGCAGAAGGCATCAAGGCTGTGGCTGCGGGCATGAACCCCATGGACTTGAAACGTGGTATCGACAAAGCGGTTGCCGCAGCAGTCGAATCACTCAAAGGACTTTCCAAACCTTGTAAAGATGATAAATCCATTGCACAAGTGGGCACCATTTCTGCCAACTCTGACAACGCTATCGGCAACATCATTGCAGAAGCCATGGCTAAAGTGGGTAAAGAAGGGGTGATCACTGTTGAAGATGGTAACAGCCTAGAAAATGAACTCACCACTGTTGAAGGTATGCAGTTCGATCGTGGCTATATTTCTCCTTACTTCATCAACAACCAACAAAACATGAGCTGCGAATTGGAACATCCTTTCATTTTGTTGGTAGACAAGAAGATCAGCAACATTCGTGAAATGCTGCCTATCTTGGAAGGTGTGGCTAAAGCAGGTCGTTCACTCTTGATCATTGCTGAAGACGTAGAAGGCGAAGCGCTGGCCACCTTGGTAGTCAACACCATTCGCGGCATCGTCAAAGTATGTGCCGTCAAAGCACCTGGCTTCGGCGATCGTCGTAAAGCCATGTTACAAGATATTGCTGTTTTAACAGGCGCAAACCTCATCGCAGAAGAAGTAGGCTTATCATTAGAAGCGGCGAAGATGGAAGATCTGGGTTCTGCTAAACGTGTTATCGTCACTAAAGACAACACCACTCTCATTGATGGTGCAGGCAATCCTGCTGATATCAAAACACGCGTTGAACAAATTCGTGCGCAAGTGGCAGATACGTCTTCTGACTATGATCGCGAAAAACTGCAAGAACGTGTGGCTAAATTATCAGGCGGCGTAGCAGTTATCAAAGTCGGCGCTGCAACCGAAGTTGAAATGAAAGAGAAGAAAGCACGTGTGGAAGATGCTCTGCATGCAACCCGTGCAGCAGTTGAAGAAGGCGTGGTACCTGGTGGCGGTGTTGCATTAATTCGCGCATTGCAAGCTATTGTTAACCTGAAAGGTGACAATGAAGACCAAAACATGGGTATTGCTTTGACTTGCCGTGCCATGGAATCTCCTCTTCGTCAAATCGTGGCTAACGCAGGCGCAGAACCTTCTGTGGTTGTAGACAAAATCAAAAACAACGCAGGCAACTTTGGTTACAATGCAGGAACAGGTGAATATGGTGACATGATCAGCATGGGCATCTTGGATCCAACCAAAGTCACTCGCACAGCATTACAAAATGCTGCTTCTGTCGCAGGCTTGATGATTACAACGGAATGCATGGTTGCTAATCTCCCTAAGAAAGAAGAACATGCTCACGGCGGTGGCGCAGGTGACATGGGTGGTATGGGCGGTATGGGTGGGATGGGTGGTATGGGCGGCATGATGTAAGCAACCCTTTTTCCCCTTTGTGTCACAAACAAAAACCCCGCTCTAGCGGGGTTTTTGTTATGGATCAAACGTGCTGAGATAATTCATTCGTAGATCCCTTGCAAAACATAAAAGCGTACGCAATAATTAGCTAAAGACGTACGTATGGAGCTTCCCATGACAATGACCATCACAGAATTACGCGCCAATTTATACAGAGTCCTAGATGAAATTATTGCAACAAAAAAACCCATCGAAATCATTCGAAAAGGGCAACACCTTAAAATCGTGCTTGAAAAAAAGAAACCTCACCACAAACTGGCCCATCTCAAACCTCACCCCGGCACCATTTGTGGCAACCCAGATGATTTAATACACCTAAATTGGTCTGAAAATTGGCAAGGCAAGGATGAAATATGATTTTTTTAGATACCCATGTACTTGTTTGGCTCTATGAAGGATTAACCGATAAATTTTCCAAACAAGCCAAACAAACGCTAGAATCCGATGAACTCTACATTTCACCCATGGTTGAATTAGAACTGAATTTTTTAAATGAAATTAAACGCTTACGTGTAGGGGGGGCACAGATTGTTCGAAATTTGAATGCCCATCTTGGCATCGAAGTCTCTCGCGTAGATTTCTACCGTACGATTGAAGAAGCACAACAATTCACCTGGACACGCGATCCCTTTGATCGTCTCATTGTCGCCAATGCATCTGTTTTTCAATCCCCACTGATGACGAAAGACAAACTCATCCACAAACATTACTCACTAGCAACTTGGTGACCACAGAAACACAAAAACCCACTTAATTTTACATTAACCTTACTGCCTTATTTTCATCAACAATACCTCTCACTCAAAAAGGTACACTCTTTATGAAAGCTAGAACATCACGTCATCCCGCCCTCTCTAAAACAGCACTTCAATCCTTAACTCATTCTTTGGGTTTATCTTTAGATGAGATGAAAGAAATATTTAAAAAAGAAGAAGAGACTCATTATCAAACTTTACTTCATCATCCTCTCGTCAAAAATACATTTTCTCATCAAGTCGCGTTATTTTTACTGGCTGCTGAATTAGGCGCGCTCGCCCCTTTGAATACCTTACTCTCCGAAGCTAATGAAAAAGATAAGGCCAGTTTGCTCACAGCCTGTGATGATCAAGGAAATACAGCTTTACATTTGTCTATACATGCTCGCCATGATGAATGTGCCTCCACACTTCTTAAAACCAAAGAAGCCCGACAACTCATCAATGCGCCAAATAAAGCCCGACATACTCCTTTGTATCTGGCTGCCAAATATGCATCCCTTCCTCTCTTTCAAGACATGTTAAACCACGGGGGGAAGATTACCTGCCCCACTTTTCGCAACAAACATGGCTTGCACACTTTGTTTACCGCAGCTCGACACTCACAAACAGAAAGTGAAAAAAAACAAGCTTTGCTGACAACTCAACTCAATAAGGAAATAGCAAATGCAATACAAAAAAACGAGATAAATTATTTTAATGAACTTTTGGAACTAAATGCCCTCTCTTCAGAAGCATTGTCGTCTCTTCAAAGACTGATCCTCAACAACACAGTTTTCACAAACATCCTCAATGATCATCAATTGATGAATGCAATGCGGATGGGGAATATAAGAGAAATAGATCAATTAATTTGTGCGCACTACGCTCAACAGAGCGAAACCTTAGAAAGAGCAAAAACTATTCGAGCAAAAAGCCTTCTCGAATCCTCTATGCCTATTATTTCTCGCACTTATCTGGCAGGAAGTATTTTTTTATTTGAACAAGCTCTCCAAAAAGCTCTCGCAAAAAAATCTCCCCCCTTTACACCCAGCACGGATTCACCTGACACAGTCAAAACAGCACTCCATCATCTCCACACACAAAGCCTCGCCCTGATAAAGAGGAATTTCATACCTGAAGGGCGCCTATTAATGGGCGTTGCCATACTAATCAACGAAAAACTGGAAGCCTGGGGAAAACGAACTATCACCACTTCCGAAGAACTCAAAAGACGATGTGATTTTATCTTGAAAAATCCTGCCATCAACTCATGCTTCAGCCAAGAACGCCGCACGTCTTTCGTAACAGCTCAACCCCTCGAGCCATTACCGTCCTCCGGACCCAACATTGCCTCCCCACTCCCTCCGGACCCAGCATTATTGCCCCCCTCCATTCCCTCTGGACCGTCTTTCCGCATTTGGCGCACGATAGCTAATTACCTCCTTCTGCTGTTAGGAGGCATTCTCTTGCCGCTTATCATCTATGCAGCCTCACGGCGTAGTCCAAATTTGAAGTTACTGCTGACAGGGCAACATTCTTTTCTCCCGACACAATCAGAAAGGGCGCTGCAAATGCTTCAGAGTGCCTTAAATCAACCCCTTGAGAGACCACCCCACATCCTCTCTCCGTCTTTATCATCGCTTCACACATCATCACCTCGCACACCCAGGTCGCCTTCTCCCTCCCCCAGCCCACGACACAGACACTCCCTGGCAGCAACACTCGAACCCATGGCTTCTCTTGCTCCCACCGATGATGTTCTGCAACGAACCAACACCCCAGCGATAGATCTGACTGCCTCCATGCGAGCAACAGCAGAAGAAAATCTCGACGCAGACGAACACATCCGGTCGCGTACAGCCTCCTCTGTGAGTTAAGGGAGATTTATCAAATGAGTACGGTAATAGCGTAACTCTTCAATGGAATCACGGATATCTTCTAAGGCTAAATGTTTTGAGTCTTTTTTAAATCCTTTTAAGATACTGGGCTTCCAGCGCTGGGCTAATTCTTTTAATGTGCTGACGTCCAGATTGCGGTAGTGGAAATGTTGTTCGAGCGCGGGCATATAGCGCGCTAAGAAACGACGATCTTGGCAAATGCTGTTACCACACATCGGTGATTTTTTGACAAGCGTGTGCTGTTTTAAAAAATCCAAGGTGGCTTGCTCAGCCTGCGTCTCTGTCACTTCGCTCACACGCACGCGCTCTGTCAATCCCGACCCTCTGTGTTGGCGGGTATTCCATTCATCCATCTGCTCTAACACCGTATCGGGTTGACGGATGGCAAAAACGGGACCTTCCGCAACAATATTGAGGTGCGCATCCGTGACAATGGTGGCAATTTCGATAATATAGTCACGACGTGTATCCAAACCCGTCATTTCTAAGTCCAACCAAATTAAGTTATCTGCTTTAGGTTGTTGCATAAACGCCTTCGTCTATTAAAATGAACGATTGTATCATCAAAGCTAAGGACGCTCATGGAGATTTTATTTTTACCACTCGCTTATCTTATCGGCTCACTGTCTTGTGCCATTATCGTTTGTAAGTTGTTACGCCTACCTGACCCCCGCACAGAAGGTTCACGCAACCCGGGGGCCACCAATGTCCTTCGCATCTCAGGCAAAAAAACAGCGGCCGTCGTATTATTGGGTGATGCACTGAAAGGATTCATTCCCGTTTTATTAGCGCAACATTTTCATTTTGCTATCACCTGGCAAGGCTTCATTGGCTTAGCTGCGATGCTTGGACACAGTTATCCGCTCTTCTTTCGCTTTGAAGGCGGCAAGGGGGTGGCCACTTTTTTTGGTGTCATGTTGGCTATCGCCTGGCCATTGGGACTCATGTTATTGGCCATTTGGTATATCATGGCTAAACTTTTTCATTATTCTTCTTTAGCTGCACTCACTGTGGCTTTATGCGCACCGTTTTTGGCTTTACTTTTTTTCCGCCCGCTCGTCGTCACACCTATTGGTTTAATGTCTTGTCTGTTAATTTATCGGCACAAAGATAATATTGAACGTCTCATCACCCGCAAAGAAAGCAAAATTGGAGCCAAGTCATGACAACGATGTCTTCCACATTAAATGTAGAAAAAAACCCACAAGGTATTTTATCGCTCACCTTGAATCGACCTGAACGCTTAAATACCTTGAACGCAGAATTATTACAGGCTTTGCACACCGTCTTAATGAATGCCAAACAAGATAACAGTGTGAGAGCCATTTTACTCACGGGTGCAGGTGAAAAAGCCTTTTGCGCCGGCGCTGATATTAAGCAAATTGCCGGCCTCAGTGCACAACAAGGATTTGAATTTGCGCGCCAAGGGCAAGCCGTTTTTTCGCTCTTAGAAAATTTGGGCAAACCTTCCGTTGCAGCAATTAATGGGTATACCTTCGGCGGTGGCTGTGAATTAGTTATGTCAGCCAGTTTACGCATTGCCTCTAACTCAGCGCAATTTGGGCAACCTGAAATTAAATTGGGTGTGATACCCGGTTACGGAGGCACACAACGCCTTGCGCGCTTGATTGGTAAGGGGCGCGCATTGGATTTATGTTTAACTGGCCGCAGCATCAGCGCACAAGATGCCCTGCAGTGGGGTCTGGTGTCCGAATTGACAACACCTGATGCATTATTACCACGCGCACACGCTTTACTCGACACACTCCTTGCTCAAGCACCTGTGGCACTTCGTTATATTCTTGATGCGATTCATCACGGTTACGATCTCACGCTGGAAGAGGCATTAAATTTAGAAGCCAGTTATTTTGGTTTATGCTGTGCCACACAAGATAAAACGGAAGGGGTTAACGCTTTTTTAGAAAAAAGAAAACCTTCTTTTAGCGGTATGTAGGCCGTAACCGATGACAAAGAAAGAAACCGCCAGACAACACCTTTCACTTGCCCTCCTACTGGCGGGGCTTGAAGCACTGACTTACCTGTCTTTAGATATGTATTTACCTGCTTTACCACAAATACACAAAAGCTTACATCTTTCACTCATCCAAACTCAATTTACCTTGACCGCTTGGTTTATAGGAAGCAGCGCACTCCAGCTTTTCTTAGGGCCTAGCGCAGATAGATGGGGGCGACGTCCTTTTTTATTAGGCAGCTGTTTTGTGTTTACTGTTTCTAGTTTTATCTGTGCCTTTACTCACTCTTACGCTTTATTTATCTTCAACCGCTTCTTACAAGGAGGCGCTGTGTCTGCCGCCATCGTGGCTAACTATGCCATCGTGCATGAATCATTCAACACAAAAGAAGCCATCCGTACGATTTCTTACATGGATGCCATTACTATCCTCTCTCCCGCCATAGGCCCATTCGTAGGTGCAGGCATTTTGATGATCTTGGGTTGGCAATCTATTTTTATTTTATTGGGGGTAAGTGGCATATTTTTATTCCCTTTTCTTTTTTATAAAGTACCCGAAACACTTAAAAAATCTCATCCTATCAATTTAAAACTCATCCTTAAAAATTATCTCAAAATTTATTCTACCCCCGGTTTTATGTTTCCAACCGCCATGATTTGTCTCTCATTTGGTGCATTCATCGCGTGGCTTAGCGCAAGCGCTTTTTTGATTATTGAAGAGGCTCATAAAAGTCCTTTATATTTTGGTATCTGCCAATTACTCATTTTTACAAGTTACATCGCAGGTACACGCTGCGTTAACTTTCTTTTAGAATATTACCCCAAACAACTCATTTTAATTAGCAGCTGGCTTCGTTTGATCGGTGGCGTGATATGTTTACTTTTTCCCTCCTCCCCTTATCACCTCGTTTACATACTGACAGGCGTCATCATCTTTTCTTTAGGTGGAGGCATGAGTTCCGGTTCATTTAATCGTGCTGCTATGGATACACTCCCTCACATCCCCTCAGGCATCAAAATGGCTGTATACTCCTTTACTATAGGTTTGTTTGGGATTCTCGGCAGCATGCTGATTAACCACCTTTCAGTAGAAATTATTTTAAGCAGTGCTAGTGCACTCATTCTCCTACTTTGTTTTTTATGGAAAAACAGTTTAAAAGGATGTTCATGACACAATCTATACTTTTCAATGAAATACAGGGCATAGGTGAAATTACTTTAAATCGCCCACAGGCTTATAACGCCCTCACCCATCAGATGGTAATTGAACTCTATCAACACTTAAAAAAATGGGAACAAGACCCCGCCATTCACGTCGTCATCATTCAGTCTTCACACGAAAAAGTATTTTGCGCAGGAGGCGACATCAAAGCCCTTTATGAAAAAGCTAAAAACCATGATCACACTGTATTAGATTTTTTTCAGGATGAATATCGATTAAATTCTCTTATTAAACATTATCCTAAACCTTATATCGCCTTACTCGATGGCCTTACCTTAGGTGGCGGCGTAGGATTATCTGTTTATGCCCATCACCGTATCGCCACTGAAAAATATATTTTTTCCATGCCCGAAACAGGCATTGGATTTTTTCCTGACATTGGCGCCAGTTATTTTTTATCACGCTGCCCCGAAGCGAGTGGTTTTTACCTAGGGCTCACGGGCGCACGCCTAAAAGCCGCGGAAGCACTAACCTTGCAGCTCGTCGATTATCTTGTCCCCTCTGCAACACTCGACACCCTAAAAAATGGCTTATTCTCTTTAAAAACACACGATCATCAGGCAATTCATGCGTATTTAAGCACTTTCCACACACCTTCAACATCAAACACATTCCTCCACTCAGCAATCAATACTTGCTTTCAGGAAAAAACGGTCGAAGGTATTTTAGAAAAATTAGATTTACAACAATCTAACTGGGCAGAAGATACCAAAAAAACACTCTTTAAAAAATGTCCTCTAAGCTTAAAAGTCACCCTTGAACAACTCACAAGAGGAAAACAACTTGAGCTCGATGACTGTTTAACGATGGAATACACGCTCGTTCAACATTTTTTACAAAATGAAAATTTTTATGAAGGCATACGCGCCGCTGTGATTGACAAAGACAATCAACCCCATTGGTCACCCCCCTCGCTTGAAGAAATAAACGAACAACAAGTAAATTGTTTTTTTGAAAATAATTAAAATAAAAAATAGGTTTATTTTTTATCTTGACTTAAAAATGAAAACAAAATAACCTTTCAGGTTGTCTATTAAATAAAACAAACTATCGCGAGGAAAAATAATGAGTCTTGAAATTTTCAATAAAATCCAACAACTACTCACCGAATCAAATGCAGATTTTCGCGTCGTTACTCATCCTGCAGAAGGAAAGTCAGAAGAAATCGCTAAAATACGGGGCACCACACCTCACCAAGGTGCAAAAGCAATGCTCGTTAAAAACAAACTAGATGGTTCATTTATCCTGGCAGTTTTGCCTGGTGACTGTCGCTTGGATTATCAAGCACTTGCCAATCACCTAGGCGGCAAAATCAAAAAGAAAGATTTAACACTCGCCAACACAAATGAAATTTCCATCAAGACAGATTGTGTTGTGGGTTGCGTTCCCCCTTTTTCTTTCAATGATACAGTTCGATTGGTCGTTGATCCCAGCTT
>JACREE010000068.1 GCA_016218405.1 Gammaproteobacteria bacterium | reverse complement strand
GTCGGCGAAGTGAGCTAGACAATCGCTAGAAAAAGTCATTTTTTTAGAGGAAAGTCCGGGCTCCAGAGGGTACAGCGCCAGGTAACGCCTGGGAGGCGTGAGTTTACGGAAAGTGCCACAGAAAATAAACCGCCCAAATTATCGGGTAAGGGTGAAAAGGTGCGGTAAGAGCGCACCGCGTTGCTGGTAACAGTAACGGCAGGGAAAACCCCGCTGGGAGCAAAGCTAAATAGGGACTAAAGACTTCGGTCGAGTGTGACCCACACTTGGGCTCGTTTGAGCCTGTTAGTCCGGGTAAGCTGCTTGAGGTGGTTAGCGATAACCATCCTAGAGAAATGATTGTCCACGACAGAACCCGGCTTATCGGCTCACTTTACTTAATTTTAATCCCTTACCACCTTTGATAGCCCTCCCTTTTTTTCGGTTTTTAATGATTTGGCAAAAGCGTAACCTCCTGTCATTATCAAAACGAGGGAGCCTCGGTATACCTTTTAATAAGTATATAATTGTGCTAATGTATACCTGTGGACAAGTATACTATGGCAGACAATGAGTCATTTACTAGAAACATTACTAGAGGAAGCATTTGCTACCGTTAGGCGTACGCAGAATAGTCTTCAGCGTCACTATCAATTCCCAAAAGCAGACAATATGATAAAAGTTGCTGTGGGTATGCGACGCACTGGAAAAACCTATTTTTTATATCAAACAATTAATCAATTATTACAAGAAGGGGTCACTCAAGAACAGATCCTCATGATTAATTTTGAAGATGATCGCTTGCTCCCGATGACGGCAAAAGAAATGGGTGAGCTACTGGATAGTTTTTTCAGTTTATACCCAGCAAACCATGACCGATGTTGCTATTTATTTCTTGATGAAATTCAAAATGTGAAAGATTGGCATAGGGTTGTCCGTCGTTATTTTGATAGCAAATACGTTCAGCTTTATCTGACTGGCTCGTCATCAAAATTACTGAGTAAAGAAATTAACACGAGCTTGCGAGGTCGTTCGCTGGCTTTGGAAATTTGGCCTTACTCTTTTTCTGAATATCTTGAAGCACAACACATCACACCCGAAAAAAAACCGTTAGGACAAAGATCACTTGATATCATGCAGCAACATTTAAAAAATTATTTTTTTAGAGGGGGTTTTCCCGCGGTGCAACATCTTTTTGAAAATGAGTGGAGAGAGGCGCTGCAAGGATACATCGATACTGTCATTTTGAGGGATATCATTGAGCGTCATAATGTAACAAATATTTCTCTATTAAAATACTTGATTACCACTTTGTTAAACAATGCAGCCACATTATTTTCAGTTAACAAATTTTATAATGACATCAAAAATCAAGGGTATAGAGTGGGCAAGGGAACCATTCACAATTACCTTGAATATATCCAAGACGCTTTCTTGGTTTTTTTTATTCCTATTTACTCAGAATCAACAAGAAAAAAACAAAATACACCCAAAAAAATTTATGCCATTGACAGTGGTTTAATTAAAGCAACGTCGACTAATGTAAATGATATTTATGGAAAATTGTTGGAAAATTTAATTTACCTTGAACTCAGAAAACAAAATAAGAAAATATATTTCTATCATACTCGAGATGGATACGAAATTGACTTTGTGACTGTTGATAAAAAAGGAGAGCGAGAATTAATTCAAGTTGCATGGGATTTAGATGAAAATAAGGCAGAGGAACGAGAAAAACGAGCCTTGTTACAGGCAGAAGAGGAGTTGGGGATAAAAGGAAAAATAATAACAGCCAAAGAATATCTTAAAACTTATCATCGTGTTTGAGGAGGACACATGCCCGTTCGTTCATTAAAGCGGTTTATTCAGTCGACAGAAGGGACGGGTATTCTCCTGTTCTTCATTTTATGTGCGGCGTTATTAACCGCAAATTCTTCATTTTATCCCCTTTATCAACACTTCATTGCCTTGCCTGCGCGGGTGGGTTGGGGAGAGTTTAATTTAACTAAACCGATGCTGGCGTGGATCAATGATGGCTTGATGGCTATTTTTTTCATGGGGCTGGCGCTTGAAATCAAAGAAGAGATGTTAGTGGGGGCGCTGTCTGCACCCACTAAAGCTTTGTTGCCCTGTGTGGGGGCGTTGGGAGGCATCACGGTGCCGGCGCTCATTTATCTTGGTTTAACACATGCGCATCCTATTTTGCAGGCGGGTTGGCCTATTCCAACGGCCACAGACGTGGCGCTTTCTTTGGCGGCAGCGGCGGCATTGGGTAAGCGGGTGCCTAATTCGCTCAAGGTGTTTTTATTAGCATTAGCCATTGTGGATGACGTGGCGGCCATTGTGATGATTGCATTGATGTATACCCATGAGTTATCACTCGTTTCGATTGCACTGGCGTTGTTGGGCGTTATTTTTTTGCTGTTGTTGAGTTTGGCAAAAGTGCGAAATTTGGCGGCTTATTTGTTGGTGGGGCTGTTGATTTGGTTGTGTGTCTTGCGTTCGGGTGTGCATGCGACCTTGGCGGGTGTCATGGTCGGTTTTATTATTCCTTTTGGTGATAAAGACACTTCTTCGCCGCTGGTGAGTTTGAAAAAAGCGCTTCAACCTTGGATTAATTATTTGATTTTACCTTTGTTTGTTTTTTTTAATGGCGGATTGCATTTTGAATCAGCGAGTCTAAACGCCCTTTTTTCGCCGCTTTCTTTGGGTATTGTGTTGGGATTGTGTGTGGGTAAAACTTTGGGGATTTTTTCGGCAACGTATTTGTGTATCAAATTTAAAATCGCGCCCAAATTGCATGAAGCCGACACTTTGCAGTTGTTGGGTATTTCAGCACTCGGTGGTATTGGGTTCACCATGAGTTTGTTTTTAGCCTCACTGGCTTTTCATGTGCCGTATTACGAAACACTTTGTCGACAAAGCGTTTTGTTAGGATCCACGCTGGCATTATTGGCTGGGACGATGATCTTTGTTTTTAGCGCCAGGGGAAGGGTAAATTGAGATGAAGTCTATTATTTACAAGATGTTATGCTTGCTGCTGCTGTGCTCACCCGCTTGGGGGCTGATAAAGGTGGTGGCGGCGGAAACTTGCTATGCAGATGTGGCCCAAACTTTAGGAGGGAAGTTTGTTGAAGCCAGTCCGCTTATGGCAAACATCAATCAAGACCCTCATTTATTTACCGCCAGCGTGGCGCAGGCTAAAGCCCTTTCGCAGGCTGATATCGTGGTCTTCAATGGGGCGGGTTATGACACATGGGTCGAAAATTTATTGCCCGCTTTGAAGAGAAAAAATCAACTGATCGTGGAAGTGGCCGCCTTGTTATCGCCTGCTGTTGTCACTAATCCTCATATTTGGTATGACCCCGTTACCATGCCGCTTTATGCAAAAGCGCTTACAGCGCGCTTTAAGCAGCTTGATTCGGCGCATGCCACTTATTTTGATCAACGATTACAGCAGTTTTTGAAAGCTTATCAACATTTAGAAGGATATTTAGCTACACTTAAGCAACGTGATGCGGGTAAAACAATTTTGGTGACTGAACCTTTGTTTGAACCCATGGCCAAGGTAATCGGGTTGCATGTGATAGGCGAAGGGTTTGCAAGAAGTATGATGAATGAAGCATCACCCAGCCCGCAAGATATTGCTGAATTTGAAGAAGCGATCACGCAGCGCCGTGCGCAAGCCCTTATTTATAATGTACAACAGACGTCACCTTTGTTGGAAAGAATGAAAGATAAAGCGCGAGACCATCATATTCCGGTGGTGGGTATCCGAGAAACACAACCTTTAGATAAGCATTATATTGATTGGATGCGTGAACAATTACGTGCAGTAGACGGGGCGTTAAATGGATCTCATTGAAGCAAATAAATTAGCTGTCCAGCTGGATCATAAAACCATTTTGCACTCTTTTTCTTTTTCTATTGCAGAAGGTGAATTTGTGGGTGTGTTAGGCCCCAATGGTGCAGGAAAAAGTACGCTGTTAAAATTGATTTTAGGTTTGTTGCAGCCTTCGATGGGTACATTAAGTGTGTTGGGTGCGACGCCTCACCGAGGGCATGCTCAAATTGGTTATTTGCCGCAACACCGTCTTGTTTCGTCTGGATTTAATTTAACAGGGTATCAATTGTTGGCGAGTTCGCTGCGCGCACATCGTTACGGCTTACCTTTGTTATCCTCTGAAGATAAAACAAAAATAGAATCCGTTTTGCATGCGGTGGGCGCGCAAGCGATTGCGCGCCAGTCTTTTTTAAATTTATCAGGCGGGGAACGTCAGCGCTTATTGTTAGCACAAGCCTTGCTGGGTGATCCCAAAATTTTATTGTTAGATGAGCCTTTAAATAATTTGGATCCCCATTATCAAGAAGTGTTAATTGATTTAGTGGCGCAGGTCGCAAAACAGAAAAAAATAACGGTTTTATTTACGGCGCATGATGTGAATGCTTTGTTGCCCGTGATGGACCGTGTGTTATATATCGTAAAAGGAGTGGCTAAGTTAGGGTTGGTGCAAGAGGTTATCACGAGTGATCATTTATCTTCACTTTATGGGACGCCCATCGAGGTATTAAATTATAAAGGGCGTGTTTTTGTGTTGGGTCAGCATCGTGGTTTGGGTGATTTTCACCACCATTGTCACGAATAAGATTAAGGAGTAGGCGTGACTATTTTTCAATATGAATTTATGCAACATGCTTTTTTGGCGGGGTTGGTGATCGCTATATTGTCAGGCGCATTAGGCTATTTTGTTGTATTACGAAATTTAAGTTTTGCCAGTCACGCATTGGGTCATATTAGTTTTGCGGGTGCAACGGCAGCCTTATTGCTAGGCATTTCGCCTTTGTGTGGTCAATTGGTTTTAACCTTGTTTAGTGCTTTTTTAATGGGAATATTGGGTGATCGTTTATTAAAAAATGACATGAGCATCGGGATTGTGTTGGCTTTTGCGTTAGGGTTGGGATCGTTGTTTTTATCGCTGAATCAAGGTTATGCAGGACAAGCCACCAGTATTTTATTTGGTAATTTGTTAGGTGTGTCATCCTCTACACTGGCCTGGATGACGGTGTTGACTTTGTTGAGTGTGTTGATCTTAGCGATATTGTCTCGCCCTTTATTATTCGCAAGCGTTGAACCTGAGTTAGCTTTGGCGCGAGGGGTGCCGCTGACGTTCTTGAGTGTGATTTTTTTGTGTTTGATGGCGGTGGGCGTCACCTTAGCCAGCCAAGCCGTGGGTGTATTACTTATTTTCACTTTATTGATTGGACCTGCCGCGATCGCTTTGCAGTGGACGCGGCAATTTTGGTCGGGTATCTCGCTGAGTATTTTGCTCACGGTGTTGCTTGTATTTATAAGTTTATTTTTGACGTATTACACTAATTGGCCACTCAGTTTTTGGGTCAGCGCCTTGGTGTTGCTGTTGTATTTTGGTAAGTCTTTTCGGGCGTGTTCTTGAGAATTGAAGGGTTATCTAAGCAGCCAAGTGATGAGCGCCCGTGTGTTTCCACAATGTTTTCACTTTTAATGTTTTTTTCTTGTTTTTAGCAACCCACAGATCGTAGTTCATTTGTTGAGTTAGCCAACTTTCAGGAGTGGTATCAAATGCTTTAGCAAGACGTAGTGCCATTTCAGGGCTTATGCCGGATTTTCCATTTACAAGCTCCGACAAGGTTTTTCTACTGACGCCAAGATTTTTTGCAGCTTCAGTGATAGAAAGTCCTAGCGGATCAAAACATATTTCCTTAATGACTTCGCCAGGATGCGGTGGATTGTACATCATCATTTTTCTCCAAAATTATCATTAATGGTAGTCGACATAGTCCACATCTATAACATCTATGCCGTCAAATTTAAAAATGATACGCCAGTTTTTATCAACTTTGACAGCGTATTCATCTTTCCTAGAGCCAGTTAAACGATGAAAATTGAATCCAGGTAAATTCATATCTTCAGGTTTATGAATCGAATCTAATCGTGAGAGAATTAAACGTAGTTTTCTTTCGTGAGTAGGGTCGATTCCTGATTTATGACCTGCCGAATACAGTTTCTTTAATCCTTTGTGTAAGAAGTTTTTTATCATTAACCTTTACCGTAAGTCCATTTCGTAACAGCCGGGGGGCTGAGCTGTCACCTCATTTCTGTTAGTGTAACCAGGAACGTATCAGGTGTCAACTTGCTAGTTTCTTGTGGCGCTTGCAGATGTCGCCGCAGTTGGAGCGGGAGCAGAAGCCGTGGAAGCCCTTCTTTCTCTTTGGAAAAAAGTGGGGGATGCGCTAGCGCTGGAAGGAGAGTCTGTTCGTTCAGAGTCAGTAGTTGTATCTTCTGATCGTGCAGAGAAGGGAGGGGGGGGCGGTGGTGAGCTGGGGCGAGGTTCGTGTGACCTGACGGGGCTGGTGGGGCGAGAAACAGGTCTTGATCGAGGTGTGCGCTGAAGCAAGTTTTCTGAAAGGGGCGGGCTAGCAAGCTGTGGGGCACTAGTAGACGATGAAATGGCATGTGCTGTCATCATGGTTTGAGTGCGTCTTGCTGCAAAAAGGGAGGGCATGTTGTCGCTTGAAAATAACTTATCAACACTGAAGGGTCTTCTTTCTTGGCGTGGGCTGCCGCCTTGATGAGGCGTGGTGGTATCAATGGTGGCATAAATACGTGCAGAGAGGGGGCGTTGAGGTGACGTGTCTGCGCTCACTGAATTAGCGAAATACACGCCTTCAAGAGGAAGCATCTCGGCGGTGATTCTGACAGTATTGCTACCCAGGGATAAATTGCGTTGAAGAAAAAGATGTTGTCCGTGGGGGGTCCTTTTTTTTAAATCAACGCTAATAGCAGGGTTGTTGCTGCTTGATGTATCAGTGAAATTTAATTCGATAAATAAACAAGTTGTGTTGGGAGGCGGTGTTAAATCAAAACGCTCTCCGTGGCGTCGGCGTATTCCTGCACAGGAAGTAAGTTTTTCGCAGGGCCCCATCTCGAACTGGGTTGCTTTGATGAAAGTAAATTGGCAAAGCCCAGGTAGTTTTTCAAGTATCGCGGTGGTGTCTTCAGTATAGAATGAGATTTTTTCAGTCATGGCTGCTACGTTAAAATCAGCAATGCGGATAATTCCTTTGATGTCGTTTTGTAACTCTTCTAAAGCATCTATTGTTTTTTCTAGGGTACTTCGTCTTTCCATGATGAATTGATAGTGGGGATCCGTGTATTTTTCGGGTAAGGCATTAGATTCATCAAAAGCAAAATGAGTCACAATCGCTGTGCGAATTTTTTTTTGTAATGCAGTGATTTGTTTTGATTGGGTTTCAATTTTTTGTACCAAAATACTGTAATCGATGAGGACATTATTTACGGCAGGACTAATGACTAAAACACTATAGGGTGAAGTGGTATATCCCAGCGCACCTTGATCAGTGGAGGTATTGATGAGTGTGGTCAAGTCATTAAAAATACTACTCCACTCTGATGATTGGGGAGAGGGGACTTTGACGCCAACGGAATGATATTCCACTTCGATCGTGTTTTTGTGTTTCAGGGAAGATTTTAAGTGATGTAATGCAGCGCGCGCTTGGATACCGGAGGTTTGAATATTAAGTTGTGCGCGAAGGTCGCGGATCTTACGTTTGTTTTTGCAGTAAATGGTGAGGATGGCAAGGATGGCGCGTCCCAGGGTACGACCCGACACAAAACTTCGGCCGCCTTGGCTATAAAGTTGATTGAAAGTCCCAGAGGCATGGCTTGTGTCGAGCTCTTTAAGCCAAGGAAGAGGAATGAAATTAGCCTCCAGTTTTTCTCGGCCTGTGACGATATAAGCAAATAAAGCAAAGCGAAGTGTGTGGTCGGCGGTGCTATCTGTGTTGCTGGTGGTTAAATCGGCATTGAAGGTGGCGGCAGGAATATCAACACCTAAGCCTGAGGCGGTGTCGAAGAGGTTGTTGAGCTCGCTGGTTGAAGTCACCAAGGCCATTCTCAGCGTGGCCTCTTGATGGCCGGGTTCTTTTATAATGCCAGCACGGGCATTGATTGCGGCATAGGTGCCCTTGTCGTCGAAGTTACAACCTTGTCCAAGTTGAATTTCGGGTACTGCAAATTTTGCAATTTTCACCGGTTATCCCTCCTTGGATTTTCACTCGTGTTTTAGAGTGAAAATTTTGATAATGCATGACGGATGCGCGTCATCGCTTCATCCAGTATGTTCATCTCCACGACAAAAGACAACCTTAGGCAACCAGGTGCGCCAAAAGCACTGCCCGGGATGAGTGCCACCTTGGCTTCCATCAACAAATAGTCTGCTAGCTCAAGATCATGGTCAATCCCTGGTATTTTGCCTAAAAAGTCAGAAAAATCAGGGAAAATGTAGAAACTACCCATGGAAGGTAGGCATTTCACCCCGGGGATGGCTTGAAGCGCCTGAAAAACGCGAGTATGGCGTTTGTGATAAGTTCGTTGCATCTCCGCCACAAAATCTTGAGGGCCGTTGAGTGCCGTGACAGCCGCAAGCTGCGCCATGCTGTTTGCATTGGAGGTGCTTTGCGCCTGGACATTCGACATGGCGTGGATAAGGTATTGAGGACCTGCGCAATAACCAATTCGCCAACCTGTCATGGCATACGTTTTAGATACGCCGTTAAACACCATGCTGCGTTCATACAGGGCAGGGCAAGCATTAACGATATTGCTAAACGGACTGCCAGACCACTGAATATGTTCATACATATCATCGCTGGCGATGAAGATGTGGGGGTGTTTGAGTAGCACCTGGGCCAAACCTTCAAGCTCTTTATGGGTATAAATCATCCCTGTTGGATTGTTTGGGCTGTTTAAAATAAGCAATTTGGTTTTAGGCGTAATGGCTTTTTCGAGTTGTTCAGGGGTGATTTTAAAATGCTGTTCGAGCGTGGTCGGAATAAAAACGGGCACCCCGCCTGCAAGAAAAATAATGTCGGGGTAAGAGACCCAATAAGGAGCGGGAATAATCACTTCATCCCCTTCATCTAAGAGCGCCTGGGCTAAATTATAGAGTGCTTGCTTGCTACCCGATGAAATCAGGATTTGTTTGGGTTCATAAGTTAGCTTATTTTCACGCTTGAATTTATGGATCACCGCTTCTTTCAAGCTGCTGATGCCATCTACTGCGGTGTATTTTGTGGCGCCCGATTCGATGGCTTTAATGCCGGCCGTTTTGATGTAGTTTGGGGTATCAAAGTCAGGTTCACCGACCCCTAAGTTAATAATGTCATGGCCTTGAGCCTTTAGTTGGTTCACACGGACCGTTAAACTTAAGGTGGGTGAGGGTTTAATGCGTTGCACGCGGGTAGAAAGGGAGGGTGTCATCAGGGGCGCCTTTATGGTTTGAAACTGTGCTATTATACGCGTCATGTTTGAAGATGCGAAGTGATTGCTTGCCGAGATTTTCTGTTATGTCCCGATTATTCGAAATCGCCTCACCCTTTCAGCCGGCAGGTGATCAACCCCAAGCCATGGCGAAGTTGTTAGAAGGTTTAGAAAATGGTGTAGTGCATCAAACCTTATTGGGTGTAACGGGGTCAGGTAAAACATTTACGTTGGCGCAAGTGATTGCACAAGCACAACGTCCCACTTTAATTTTGGCGCCCAATAAAACCTTGGCGGCGCAATTATATGGTGAGATGAAATCGTTTTTTCCGCGTAATGCAATAGAATATTTTGTTTCTTACTACGATTATTACCAGCCTGAAGCATATATGCCTGCTTCCGATACTTACATTGAAAAAGATTCCGCTATCAATGAACACATTGAACAAATGCGTTTATCTGCGACAAAAGCATTAATGGAACGTCCCGATGTCATCATTGTGGCGACTGTGTCGGCTATCTATGGTTTGGGTGATCCAAAATCGTATTTGAAAATGATGTTGCCTTTGTCGCGAGGTGAAATAATAGATCAGCGTACCTTGTTGAGACGGTTAACAGAACTACAATATATTCGTAATGAATTTGAATTAAAGCGAGCCACTTACCGTGTTCATGGTGAGGTGATTGACGTATTTCCTGCCGAAGAAGAACAAGAAGCCGTTCGAATTGAATTATTTGATGATGAGATTTCATCGCTCAGCTATTTTGATCCATTGACAGGTGAAATATTGCGTCGTGTGCCGCGTTTGACGATTTATCCTAAAACACATTATGTGACGCCCAGACAAACAATTTTAGATGCAATGGAATCCATAAAAGAGGAATTGGCAGATCGCTTAGCGTATTTGCATGAACAGAATAAATTGGTTGAAGTACAACGATTACAGCAGCGTACGGTGTTTGATCTCGAAATGATGAATGAGATGGGCTACTGCTCGGGTATTGAAAATTATTCACGATATTTATCGGGCCGACAAGCGGGTGAACCGCCGCCCACCTTGATGGAGTATTTGCCTAAAAATGCATTAGTCGTGATCGATGAATCGCATGTAACGGTGCCTCAGTTGGGTGCCATGTATCGCGGTGATCGTGCGCGCAAAGAAACGCTGGTTGAATATGGATTTCGTTTGCCTTCAGCCTTGGATAATCGTCCACTGAGATTTGAAGAATTTGAAAAAATAACATCACAAATAATTTATGTGTCTGCAACCCCGGGTCCTTATGAAATGGAACATTCTGATGTGGTGGCAGAGCAAGTGGTGCGTCCCACGGGTTTGTTGGATCCAGAAGTTGAAATACGGCCTGTTTCCAATCAAGTTGATGATCTTTTATCTGAAATTAGGAAGCGCACGAAAGTGCAAGAGCGTGTGTTGGTGACAACGCTCACAAAGCGCATGGCGGAAGATCTCACTGATTATTTTTCTGAGCACGGTGTCAAAGTGCGGTACTTGCATTCAGATATTGATACCGTTGAGCGTATGGAAATTATTCGCGATTTGCGTTTGGGCCAATTTGATGTGTTAGTTGGGATTAATTTGTTGCGAGAGGGATTAGACATCCCTGAAGTATCCTTGGTCGCTATTTTAGATGCGGATAAAGAAGGTTTTTTGAGATCAGAGCGTTCTTTAATTCAAACGATGGGACGTGCTGCACGTCATATCAATGGACGTGCCATTTTATACGCAGACGTCAAAACAAAATCGATGGAAAAAGCGATAGAAACTACTGAAAAAAGACGTGAAAAGCAGCGCGCTTATAATAAAGAAAAAAACATTACGCCGCGTTCAGTGAGTAAAGAAATTGTGGATGTACTTGAAGGGGCGCGTCCAGAGGCACAACCTTCATCGACGCGTTATTTGAAAGTGGCAGAAGAAATGGCGCCTTATGAGAAAATGTCGCCTGATAAACTAACGAAACAATTAAAAAAATTAGAAAAACAAATGTATCAGCATGCCAAAAATTTAGAGTTTGAAGAGGCGGCGAAAGTAAGAGATGCCTTACATCATTTGAGACACACTTTTTTGACAGGACAGGATTAATGCATTGTGATCAAGAGTTAGATGCCTTGGCGCTGGTGTGTCCTTTGCCTTTGTTGTATGCCAAACGAAAATTAAAAACCATGGCGGTGGGTGAAGTCTTGAAAGTTATCACGCGTGATCCCAGTTCGGTCATTGATTTTAGAACTTACACCAGTGTGTCGGGCCATGTCTTGTTGTCATATGAAGAAAAAGACAGTGTGTTTGTTTTTTATGTTCAAAAAAGTTAAGTGATGAAAGGAGAAAAGACTTTGAGCGGTAGTCAAATTTATAAACGATTGTTGCGTTATGCTTGGCCGTATTTGGGCGCTATTTTGCTGGGTATGCTGGGCACGGTGATTGCATCCAGCACGGATGCGGGTTTTGCTTATATTCTAAAACCGCTTTTAGACAAGGGATTTATTGCTAAAGATCCCACCTTTATTCGTTGGTTGCCCGTGGGTATTTTTGTCGCCTTTTTAATAAAAGGAGGCGCAGGCTTCATGTCAGATTATTTCATGGCGTGGGCAGGGCGAAATGTCGTGATGCGTTTTAGGCAAGATATTTTCGCGCATTTATTGCGATTGCCCTCGCGTTTTTTTGATCATGCTACGACAGGTCAATTATTGTCGACACTTATTTATAATGTGGAACAAATCGCAAAAGCCAGCACAGATGCGCTGGTTACCTTGGTGCGTGAAAGTTGTTTGGTGGTGGGGTTGCTCATCGTCATGATGTTAACCAGTTGGAGGTTAACGCTGCTATTTTTGATCACCACCCCTATGATTGCGATCATTGCGCGTTACTCTAGTTTGCGCATGAGACGGCTGAGTAAAAACTTACAAGAATCCATGGGACAAATTACGCATGTTGCAGAAGAAGCCATCGTGGGTTACAAAATTGTTCGTATTTTTGGGGGAGAAGATTACGAAAAAAATAAATTTAATCAAATTACCTCACATAATCGTGCTCGAGAATTGAAAGTCATCATCACCAATTCAATGGCCAGTGCCTCTGTTCAACAAATTGCATCGGTTGTGATAGCCATTATGTTGTATTTAGCGACGGCACATTCATCCGAAATTACGGCGGGGGGATTTACCTCCATGATTGCCTCTATGTTGGCAATGCTAAAGCCCATGCGAAATTTAACGACAGTGAACAGTACGATTCAAAAAGGGATTGCAGCCGCTGAAAGTTTATTTAAATTATTAGATGAACCCGTGGAAAAAAACACGGGGAAATACCGTGTAAAACGCGTGGAAGGGCGCATTGAATATCGTGATATGAGTTTTGCTTACGAACAAGGTAAACCCGTATTAGAAAATATTAATTTTTTGGTTGAGCCAGGAAAAACCATTGCCTTGGTGGGGCGGTCAGGAAGTGGAAAAAGCACGATCGTAAATTTACTTCCCCGTTTTTATGATGGATTTTCAGGTGAGATTAAAATTGATGGCATGGACATTCGGGATATTCACCTACCTGAATTGCGAGAACAATTTGCCTTGGTGAGTCAGAATGTCACGCTTTTTAATGACACGATCGCGAATAATATTGCTTACGGTCAGTTTGATGTGTCGCGTGATGAAATTATAAAAGCAGCGGAAGCCGCTCATGCCATGGAATTTATCGACGCGTTGCCCAAGGGATTAGACAGCATCGTGGGAGAAAATGGCGTCTTGTTGTCAGGTGGGCAGCGTCAGCGTATTGCGATTGCGCGTGCACTTTTAAAAAATTCGCCTATTTTGATTTTAGATGAAGCCACTTCAGCATTAGACACGGAGTCAGAACGTCATATTCAAGCAGCACTAGAAGAATTAATGCATACACGCACGACCCTAGTCATCGCACACCGCCTTTCAACCATAGAAAATGCAGATATTATTTTAGTTTTAGATAAAGGACGCATTGTTGAAATGGGCAATCATGCTCAGCTATTGTTAAATCAACAGCATTATGCTCGGTTGTATCATCTGCAGTTTAAGGAATAGGATGATTGTATTTTAATTTTTATTTATGTTACCTATGATTAATCGCCTACAATTTTTCAGATTTTTATTCGGTTAAGTGTAGTTTCTAGTTTTTTTATAGTTTGAAGCACACGTGATATCAAGATCTTCTGAAAATCTAGAAATTAAGGAATAGGCCTTTGAAAGTGATGTTCCACCTTTAAATAGTAATCTGGGTTCATTCTTTTGTCGCCTGTTGAATAAGAGATCTAAAATCCAGCATATCCAAAAATCT
>JACREE010000067.1 GCA_016218405.1 Gammaproteobacteria bacterium | reverse complement strand
GAAGTGAGAGAACAAATGAGAGGATGATGAGTGTTACTAGCGCGCCAATTGTCCCCTACAGAGGCCATTTTTATTTAAAATGACATCTTCATAAAGAGTTAATGAGTGGGGTGTTATCCTTCAAACACTTTATCTGGATTGAAGGGAAAGTGGAAATGGCGCGAGTTAACCTTAAAAAAAAGAAATCTTTAGCAACGTGTGTCCATCAAGGTAGGTCTGGGGATCGGCGTATTGTTGTTGTGAATGGTATGGCATTTTATCAATCGACGGGCAGCAATTCTCAATTTAAAAACGTTTGGTTTCCATTTTTTGGAATTTCTGATGGAAGTGTAGGTCTTGCTGGATGGTTCATCAAGCCTAGCGAGCGTTGTTTTTATGAAACTTTTCAGTCTGCATGGTGTGTGGTGAAGCCGGAGGTTGATATAGATTCCCTCACTTGGCAGGATATGTCTGACCAGAGCCGGTCTCATTCTGATTCTGTGCTTTTGTTACAAGCCACCCCAAACGGGTTATTAAAAGCGCGTTATATTTTATCCAGTGACAAAAAAACACCTTCTGTTGTTTATGGTGCCTGTGATCCGCAAACGTTTCAGCAAAATTTTTATGATCTTTTTGAGGATAAAAAATTACTTTCTTACGCTGAATTATTTTCTATTTTAAGTGAGAAAGTTACTGTTGGAGGAAATAGAACTGTATTTGAAAATATTCGAAAAAAAATTTGTAGCTTACATGAAAATTTTTATGAGGCTGTTTTTGACGGCAAATTAATGCTTCCCTATTGTGAAGGTGAACATTATTCTGGTCTTTATGGTAGTTATAGAGAGCCTGATGAGAAGCCCGCAGACAGATTGGTCAATTGGCGGATGCTGGCTGTATCACATAAATTAGGGATGACAGAACAAGATGCGCTTAAAAAAGCGATGGAAGCTGTTTTGTCGCCTCTCAAGTCGTTTGTTGAGGAAGAAGAAATAGAGCTTGAGTCAAGTTCAGAGACTTTTGGCCTAGCGAACATGTTTACGACGCCTAGTTTAAGTTGGTTGGAGCCAAGCAGAGGCAGCTGCGAGCCTTTAAATATGTGGATTCGAGCACAGGGCGGCCTTACGCTATCGGGTGGTGCTGTACGAGGAGGACCTCACGAACTTTTTAAGCGGTTTGCGATGCTTGATCGTTGGGTCAGGCTCCAGATTTTAGGCCGACAACCGCGTGATGAAATTCGCCAACACTTGCAAGAATGCAAGGGGGGTTCTCTTGAAGAGGCAGAGTATTTTATAGGACAGGTGGATACCTTAATTCACCAAGAAATAAAAAACTTAGCGTCTGATATTAGCAAGGAAGTTTTTTCAGCCAAAAAAGATAACAGGTCAATCGATTTGGAGAAGGTTTTCCCTTCGCATTCGTGCACGCATTTTATGACGCTTGATGAAAAAAACAAATTGAAAGAATTGGCAGGCCAAAAATATGTTTCAGCGTACGCATTATTAGATAGATTAGTGCAATTCTTTTTAAGCCTATGTCGACGTGATCGTATTTCTGTTTTCAATAAATCGTTAAAAAATACTTTTTTTCCTGCCCCATCTCATTGCGCGGTTTCATTTGTTAGCGCACAAGCATGCGAGCCGCTGTCCAGTGTGCCAAATTGTGCCCGTTTACGATGTTAGAAAATTCATTGAATCCATTTCTAGGCTGGGTGGGGTGGCGCTTTCTTCTACTTGTTTAGGTTTAAAGAATTGAAAATATCGCATGACTCGATGGCAGCAAGAAGCAGAGGGTGTTTTGTGAGGTGTTGAAGGGACGATTTGGTTTTCGAGGGGGGAAGAGAGGGGTGTCAGTGGCACAAGCCCGTTTGAGGTTGCGGTGAGTTCGATTTCGGTCGTTGTTATTGATTCTTCTGGGATTTCTTCTTGGTACGGGAGACTGTGTTTGGGAAATTTACGGATGCAAAGTGCGAGTAAACTACCCGCAGTGAGGGTGGTTGCAGCGAGATAACCCAGAGAGAGGCCGAGTGTGCCTTCTAATTCTGTTTGTGAAGAAAGGATCCAGCCGAGCAAAGCGCTGAGTCCAGAGGTGCCTAGCACGTTGATAAGGGTGGAGGGTGTTTGTAGTTTCATGCCGCGTGCAAATCCAGTGAGTGTAAGACGAGCAATGTCTGCACATTGCAAGCCTGCGCTGACGGCGAACAGAGGGAGCGCATTGGCTAGAATGGCAGGGAATTCAGGTGCGTTTTCTTCTATTAATAATCGAATAATGGCGTCGGGTGCACTTAAAAAAAGAGTGAAGGTGATACCTGATAGTGCAAAGGCTAAGCCAGCGGCCACTTTTGCTGTGCGAATTAAATTGTCACGCTGAACCAGTGCGTGGCTGTTATAGGCGCGTGCGGTGATGACGTTAGTGACCTGTGACAGAGGTAAACTTATCACGATAATCATGAGCTCTGTTTGTGTGAGTGCGGCGGTGGCCACCAGCGATGTTCTTCCTATCCAACCTGCCATGAGTGTTCTTAAAAAAACACCGGCTGTTTCTGCAAGATAAATAGCAGTCAGTTGAACTCCTAAATTGAGTAATCGTTTTAAATCGGGTCCTGTGCCTGCGCAACGAATGGGCCAGAGTGAATAATGCTGTCGTTGAGTCCGTAATAAATAACTGAGATTAAAGGTGATTAAGGCGACACTATAAAAAGCAGGAACAATAGCGGCGCCTAATAATCCAAAATCAGCAACAAAAACTGATAAATAAGTTGCGATAGGAAACAAAGGACCGATAAGAGAGCTAAACAAACCTATCCGATAAAGGCCGGTGCTCGAAAAAAACATACGGTGTGCATTGGGAAAATTAATCAAAAAAACAAAAGGGAGTACGCCAAAATTATAACTGTCAATGAGCTCCCGTACATCTGAATAGCCGATAGCCGACCAAAAATAGCCGGCAAAACCCAAGCCAAGCATGGCAGGTACGCTCATGATGAGCACCAAGGTGTGTCCATGCCAAAAGAATACACCTGCATCGCGCGGATCACGTTTACCCAGTGTTTCAGCGATACCTGTATTGATGGCACCCGTTGCACCTTGAACAGCGCCACCAAATACACGGTACGATAAAGCCAGTAACGGACCTGCGCGTAACAATTCAGGAGTTGAGCGGCAGTAGATGGCGCGTAAGAAATTATAAGCATTGCCTGATACGGTATAAATTACTAAGGGGAGCAGGCCCTTGCCTGCCTCAGAAAAAATTTCTTTATAGGGGGTAGCCCGAACAAGGGTTTGTTCGGGCTGCAGTTGTTCAGTGCGTTTTTCCTGCATCTTTAAGTGTGATGGGAGTGAGAGTAGTTAGCATAAGAATGGACTCTTCCTGCATAACTGAGGTGTTTCATTTCTCTTAGCGTGGATTTGATGTAAACACGCTGAAGCCATCGATCATTGCCGTCGTAGGTGGCAGAAAAAGCTGTTCTACCGTGCGCCGATTTTTTATTATCTACAATCAGTAAATCACCGGGTTCTAATAATAGTTTGCACAGACTTGAATTGAGGGCTTCTTCTAGTTTTTTCAGTGCTTCTTTTCCTTCTTCCGTGATCGCTTGCATATTATTAAAGTTAACACGTAACTCGGGATCATGAATGTGGTGAGAAATAACAGAGACAGGCTCTGTCGAAACTTTGTTTTTCCCGAAGGATTCTGGAATACCAATTCTAAAGAGCGGTTTTTTTAAGATATCGAGAGTGGATTGATCTAGTTTTTCGACAGCATCTTCAATGCAGGCAAGTGTCGTGAAGCCAGTTCGATTGTCTTTGTTCGAGCGCAAACAAAGTAACAAAAGGTAGTCGGGTCGATATTCGAAAAATGCAAGTTCGGTATGCAAATGGAAATCATACACAGAGCCTGCATTCGAACGAGAGGTTTCACCTTCTCGTTGAGGTGTGATGCTGTGGATCAATTGGCCTGATTTTTCTTCGATGTAACTGAAAACTTCGCCTAATTGCTGTCCGATGGCGAGTAACATCATTTCGCTTAGGAAGCTGGATTTATTTTCAACCGCCTGTGTGCTGAGGGGGGTGGGTGATAAATCTTTATCGACAGGAAGATTTTTAATGAGCATGGCGCTGTGTGAGGAATGTCGATTTTTAAAATCGCTGATCATTTTGATGAGTGCATTGGGGAGGAATGAATTTATCTTGAGAGACTCATATAAGAAGTCATTGAAATTTAGGTAAGGTGACAAATGAGAGTGGGGGGGGGTGAGGAGCGCATCTTTGATTTGATCATCGAGAGAATAAAAACCTATTTTTTTATTGAGTAAAGACATGGGTGCCTCCAAAGGGACTAAGTAAACGAGCTCCTTAGGTTATGCATAAGGTCGCTTATCCATAAGCGACCTTCTTTTTTTATTGTGCCCATTGCCTTTCTGAAGCCATGTTTCTTTATTGGCTTGGAGCGGTACTACATTGGGCAGGTTCAGGCGCTACTGTGGGTAAGGTAATGACCTTGCTAGCAGGGGCGGGTTCTGAAATGCTCACCAAGGTAGGATGGACAATGCGCGCATAATCTGCTGAAGAAAGCACGATGGAACGATCCAATAAGCCAGCATTGAAAGCAATATGTGTGTTGTCATTCAGTAAGCTGG
>JACREE010000002.1 GCA_016218405.1 Gammaproteobacteria bacterium | reverse complement strand
CCCTTACAGGTAACAAACATGCTCGGGTTTTTTCGAGATCACGATCGTCTCAATCTCACCCCCAGCCCTGTGCGAGAGTTCGCATCTTCAGGTAAGAGAGGTATATTTCAAGGATTAGGTGGTGGCGGAGGAGGAGGAGGGTTTTGTGTGAGATAACAGGTTTTAATGGTGAGAGTGCGTGAGGTATCCATATTAATCAGTTTGACAGGATCCCAGTGACACTCACGTGCGATGGGGGAACTGTGGTAACAGGTTTGTTTTAAGTGTTTTACTTCAAATAAGTTGATGACAGCCGTCAATGGTTCGTTGTTGCCAAAATATCTTCCATTCAGAAGGGCGAGATCAAAAGGCCCAGACATAAAAGATAAGAGGACGGGATCACTGTCAGCGGGGTGTTCAACCGTGAGTTCGCATTTTAGATTAGCACCTGTCCATCCATTGAGGGTGCTATTCCCTTCTATGAGTGTCACGGCAGAGCTGGGTGGGATCTCCATATTGCTGATGAGCGGAGTGGGTTCCTCCGCGCAAGCAGCAGAAGCGAAGGCCATCAGGAGCAGCAGATTGAGACGTCGCATGGTAAACATCCTTGTTGAGTGATAAAGATGAATTAAATCATACACCGTTTAAGCTAAGTGCAACATACCCGAAAAGAGGCAAAATAAGGTCAATTATTACCAGGAAACAAAGGGGGGTATTCACCCAACTGTCTAGCTTGTTCAATCAATCCCGCTATATCGTGTTCCAGTAAATTATACAGTGTTTGAAAATCTTCAATTACAAAATAGACAGGTTGCATGATGTCGATACGATAGGGGGTGCGTAAAGCGGCTAAGCCTGAAAAAGGGAGGCGTTTGGCGTGGGGGGCCTCTAATGCATAGATGGTTTCATTTTTTGAAGAAAGAATACCGCCGCCATAAATACGCAATCCTTCTTCGGTGTGAATGAGGCCAAATTCCACGGTGAACCAGTATAGGCGGGCCAAAAAGTGGCGATCTTCCTCTGAGGCTTGGAGGGCAAACTTACCATATTCTTGCATGAAATCAGCGTAAACAGGTTCAGTTAAGAGAGGGCAATGCCCAAAAATTTCATGAAAGATGTCAGGTTCTTCCAGGTAGTCAATTTCTTCACGTAATCGAATAAAACTGGCCGCAGGAAACTTACGTTGGGACAATAGGGTAAAAAATTCATCTGCGCTGATGAGGGCTGGGACGGGGACAACACACCAATTGCTTATTTGGCGGAGTCGTTCAGAGACTTCATCGCATTGAGGAATGCGGTCAGAAGGGAGCTGTAATAACGATAATCCTTCTAAATAAGCCTGGCATGCTCGGTTTTGTACGATTTTTTGCTGGCGTTGAAAAAGTTCTTGCCAGATAGCATTCTCTTCTGCGGTATAAGCGACCTTGCCTTTTTCATCTGTGGGGTGTGCGGTATACTTTGTTTTTTCGTAAATCTTGAATTTCATGAGCCCGCGGAGATATTCGTTCTTTGCGAAGTTTGGTTATATACTTGACGCTTTCTAAAATCAAGTATACTTCACACGCCTGAGTTTTTGGTTTTTTAGCGCTCAATTCCGAGGGGTATAGATCTGGTCTTTAAAATTATGAGTATATTATGCAAACTTTGTTAACTCTTTTCCGGGACTTATTCTCTCGTGCAATTAAACAGGCCTTTCCCGCTGAGTTCATTGAATCAGATCTGATTGAAATCACCCCGAGCACCTCTGAAAAATTTGGACACTATCAATGTAATAGTGCCATGAAGCTAGCAAAAATGCTTCAGCAGCCTCCACGCGCAGTCGCTCAAGCGATTGTTACTCATCTCGAGCACTTGCCTTCGGTGAGTGAATGGGTTGAAAAACTAGAAATTGCAGGTCCTGGTTTTATTAATATGACGGTTAGAGCGGAGTATTTAGCGCAGCGTGTTAATAGCATGTTGCATGAGCCGTATTTTGATTTAACTCGCTCTGAAAAAAAAGAAAAAATCGTTGTGGATTTTTCAAGCCCTAATGTGGCCAAAGAAATGCATGTGGGACATTTACGTTCGACAGTTATTGGTGATTCGCTGTGTCGTCTGTTTGAGTTTTATGGTGACGATGTGCTGCGCTTGAATCATTTGGGTGATTGGGGTACGGCGTTTGGTATGTTAATTGCTTACATGAAGGAAGAACATGCGGATGTATTAAAAGGTACACGAACCTGTGAGTTGTCTGAGTTAATGGAGTGGTATAAAGCATCTAAAAAGCGATTTGATGAGGATGAGGAATTTAAAAAACGATCGCAACTTGAAGTGGTGGCTTTGCAAAGTGGTGAACCTGATAGTCAAGCTGCTTGGAATAAAATTGTTGATATTTCGCGTCGTGCTTATTGTCAAATTTACCAACTTTTGGATGTGAAGATTATAGATCGAGGGGAGTCATTCTATAACCCTTTGTTAAAAGCTTTGGTGCATGATTTAGATGTGAAAGGACTGGTGACAATTTCTGATGGTGCCAAGTGTGTGTATTTGGAAGGGTTTAAAAATCGAGAAGGAGAGTTGTTGCCATTGATGGTTCAAAAATCAGATGGCGGATTTAATTATGACACCACGGATTTGGCTGCTTTACGTCAGCGTGTGGATGAAGAAAAAGCAGATAGACTTATCTATGTGACGGATCAGGGGCAAGGGAATCATTTCGCCATGATATTTAAAGCGGGCGAAAATGCAGGGTATGTGGATCCTAAAAAAGTACGCTTGGATCATGTGGGTTTTGGCTTGGTTTTGGGTGCGGATGGCAAAAAATTTAAAACGCGGTCGGGTGAGGTTGAGAAGTTAATTGATTTATTAACAACGGCTATTTCACATGCTAAAAAAATAATTTCAGAACGTACACCTGAATTAAGCGCTGAAGAACAAGAAAAAAATGCAATCGTATTGGGAATCAATGCCGTAAAATATGCAGATCTTTCTTGTAATCGTCATCATGATTACGTATTTAGCTATGATAAAATGTTGCGTTTTGAAGGAAATACTGCTTCATTTTTATTGTATGCCTATGTTCGTATTTTAAGTATCAAACGACGTGTGGCTGTTCCAGAGTCTGTGTTAGCAGAGACTGCTATTGTTTTAACGCATCCTAGCGAAATAAATTTAGCGTTGCACTTGTGTCGTTTTGGTGAAACCTTGGAGCAGATGAAGCAAGATCTGTTGCCCAATCATTTAACGGATTATTTATATAATTTGGCCGAATATTTTAATGCGTTTTTCCGAGATTGTCGGGTTGAAGGTTCGCCCGAGCAAAACTCGAGATGGTTGTTGTGTGATTTAACGGCACGTTTGATTCAGCAAGGTTTTGATATTTTAGGTTTGAAAACCTTGGAGAGAATGTAGAATCTATCGATTTTCGTGCTTGGGGGGAGAAGAGGAAGCAACATCGCTATTATTGTTTTCATCATCGGCCGCTGTTAATGAGGGGCATTTTTCCGAAGGTGGGGTACCTGTTTGCTGCGGGGGTGGGCCAGCTGGGGTTGTAAAAACGTCTAACGCTGACTCTGCTTGCGGATGATCGAGGGAATCGGCTTTTTGCTTGTCGTGCCGATCTTCTTGGCTGGTTGTTAGCCCACCATATTCCGTGCCTATCTTTTTCAATTCAAGCTGATTTTCGTTTATCTTCCTGCTGAGATCATCTAACTCTTTGCTCATTCTATATGCTTTGATACCGCAAACAATGCTTGAAATAAGGCAGGCAAGAAGGGCGATGCCCAGTAAGGCTAGCGCAACAGGAGGTAAGGCAACAGCAAAAAATGCAGAAGTAATTAAAGTGACAGCTAAGATAAAACCAATAGGCCCTGCCAATTTAGGCACAAAGGTATGAAAACGTTTTCGGGGCCGCAGTTTTTTTTCTTCTTCCTTGTCAGCCCCCAGTTGCCTAGAAAGCAGAGTATGCTGAGCCAGAAGTTCGTCTAGACGAGATGATGGGGTGCTGTTTTCTGGCTTAGTCATACTTTCCTCCATTTAAGAGAGGTATAGCTCTGCTGTAAATTTAGCTCCTACACTTCTTTGGCGCCAGTACATTATTCAATTTAACATACTGAGGAAGGCCGTTTTTGTAGGGGGGATAATCTTCGCCCGTGATGAGGGGTTGTAAATACTGTCTGCAAGCTTCAGTAATGTGAAAGCCGTCGCGGGTGATATAACTTTTGGGCAATTTTTTCTCTTGGTTAGCCACTTTCACTAAAGGTATTTCACCTATTTTCCAGCGATAAGGAGCATTGGAGGTGCGCACAATAGTGGGCATAACGTCATTTTTACCCGCCAGCGCAAATTTTACTGCGGCTTGACCCAAAGCATAAGCTTGTTCTACATCGGTTTTAGAGGCAATGTGGCGAGCAGATCGTTGTAGGTAATCCGCAACAGCCCAATGGTACTTAAGATTTAATTTATCCTTAATCAATTGTGCTATCACGGGCGCCACACCACCCAATTGTGTGTGACCGAATGCGTCCGTCAAACCTGCATCGGACAAAAATTTACCTGCCTCATTTTTGACACCCTCTGAGACAACCATGGCGCAGTAGCCATATTTTTTGACGGTTTGATCAACTTTAGCTAAAAAAGCGTCTTCCCTAAAAGGGATTTCAGGAAATAAAATAATATGGGGGGCATCACCACTTTGTTCGGCGGCCAAACCGCCTGCTGCAGCAATCCAACCGGCATGACGCCCCATGACTTCTAAAATAAATACTTTTGTGGAAGAAGAACACATCGAGGCCACGTCCATGCCGGCTTCGCGGATGGATACCGCGACGTATTTGGCAACCGAACCAAAGCCGGGACAATTGTCGGTGTAAGGAAGATCATTGTCGATTGTTTTAGGAATGCCGATGCAAGTGAGTGGGTAGCCCATCTTTTTTGAAACAATTGAAACTTTGTGGGCTGTATCTTGAGAATCATTTCCGCCATTATAAAAAAAGTATCCAATATTATGTGCGGCAAATACTTCAATGAGGCGCTCATACTCCGCTTTGTTTTCTTCTAGACTTTTTAATTTATGGCGACAAGAGCCAAATGCACCTGCCGGAGTATGACGTAAGGCACGAATGGACTTGGCTGATTCTTTTGAAACATCAATTAAGTTTTCATTTAATGCACCTAGAATGCCGTCTTTTCCTGCATAGATTTTTCCGAATTTAGTTTTGTATTTTCGAGCAGTTTCAATGAGGCCGCAAGCGCTGGCGTTGATCACAGAAGTGACGCCACCTGATTGAGCATAAAAAATATTTTTTTTGAGATGTTTTTTTGGCATAGATTTTCCTTTCTAATAAATCAAGATGAATGAGGGGATGCGTCTTTTAGGGCATCTTTTAAAGTGGGAAATGTGCGATTTTTTTCTACCCATTTTAAAAGATGTAATTCTTCTAATTTTTTATTAATCGTCGCATTCACTTCACACAAATAAATTTTTACGCGGCGTTTATGATATTGCTCCAAAAGCTCATAGAAAGTTTGTAAGCCCGTCATGTCGATGAAGGGTACATTTTCTAATCTGAAAATAATGGTTTTAGGATCGGTGTGAGTGATGGCTAAGGCATGCTCGATTTTTTCAGTGACCCCAAAGAAAAAAGGACCATTGATGGCATAAACGGCCATGTCGTCAGAAAGAGGTTCCAGCTGTTCGGGGTGAGCCGTACGTAAGTTGTGTGAGGATTCTTTTTTAACGCTGACGGCCTGAATCATTTGTCGCATAAAAAAGAGGATAGCTAAAATGACCCCCACATTCACCGCGATCACTAAATCAGTGAAAATGGTGAGCAAGAACGTGCTGACTAGCACGATTTTATCGTAATGCGGTGCGCGTTTTAAAATGTGAGTGAAGTAGGGTAAGTCACTCATGTTATACGACACGACAAATAAAATAGCGGCTAATGAACATAAGGGGATATAAGAGGCTAAAGGTGCTAAAAATAAAATGATGGCGATCAGTAAAACAGAGTGGACGATGGCAGCAAGTGGTGAATTGCCTCCGTTGCGAATGTTCGTAGCGGTGCGTGCAATAGCACCCGTTGCGGCAAAACCACCGAACAAAGGGGTTAGAATATTAGCGATGCCTTGACCGATAAGTTCTTGGTTGGAATGATGACGCGTGCCTGTCATGCCATCTGCAACAGAAGCAGAAAGCAAGGATTCAATGGCGCCCAGGAGTGCAATAGTGAAAGCAGGCCCAATCAAATCAAGTACTTCATTCAGTGTAAAAGGTAACAATTTAAATTCGGGTAAATGACGGGGAATCCCACCAAAAGCAGAGCCTAGCGTACTCACTTGATTAAATTGAAAGTAATATTGAAGCGTGGTGACGACAAGCATGGCCACCAAGGGGCCGGGAATACGTTTGAGAATTTTAGGTGTGAGTAAGATCAGCGCAATGCTGAGGCAAGACAAACCAGTGGTTGCCCAGTTTAATGAGGGAAGGGCGTGGAAGAGGGCGAGTAACTTTTCATGGAAATGTGCATTGAGGGAGTAATGAACGGTTAACCCTAAAAAATCTTTCCACTGCCCCACAAAAATAATGACACCGATACCTGCCGTAAAACCGACGATGACGGGTTCGGGAATAAATTTGATGACACCGCCCAAGCGAATAAAGCCCATGAACAACAGCATGATTCCGGCTAACAAGGTGGCAATTTGTAAACCGCTCACACCATATTGTGCGGTGATGTTTGCCAAGATAACCACAAAAGCACCCGTCGGGCCGGCGACTTGCACACGACTGCCACCTAGAATGGCCACTACAACGGCGGCGACAATAGCTGTGTACAAACCTTCTTCAGGTTTAACACCCGATGCAATTGCAAATGCCATGGCAAGGGGGAGGGCCACCACGCCCACCACCAAACCGGCGGTGATGTTGGGCAGCCAGTTGCTGGGTTTTAAAAGTCCTGTGCGATAAGCATCGATGATAGCGAGCATGAAATGACCTTATATACAAAGGATGTATCGCGTATACGAGGGGTATATCTTATTTTTTATGACGATATTTTTCAAGCAGACAAACAAAAAGCTGCCTTAAGTGTGCGCTTACTTGAGGTGATTCATGTAATGCATCGAGTGTGTCTGCAATGGATTCAATCGTAGATAAACATTCGCGTCGCGGTTCTTTGCGTAATTTTCCATAGAGAGAGGGGCGAGTAGGTTTCAAAATAGCTCGAGGTAATTTTAGCAACCAAGCATTACGCCACCATAAGGTTTTTGCTTGGCTCCAGCTGCCATCCAATAAAATAATGCCTTTTATTTTTTTGGGTGGTTCAAGAGGCATCCCTTTTTTGGAAACAAATTGCAAGGGTGATTTTTGAGGAGGTTCATTTTTAATTCCCGAACCTAAATACAACACCACCCATTGATTCAAATCAAGTTCATTTTTTCCGAGCAAGATTTTTAAATTACGCCAGGATAATCCTATTTTTAAGGTTGAATTAGGGAGGGCGTGATGCGCTAAAAGAGCTGTGCCCAACTCATGATCAGGTTCTTGTGGGTGCTGTAAGATAAGTACGTGGGTTCGAGTGGTTTGAGGTTTGATTTCACTGCAAACACACAGCGCCACCGCTTTTTTACATTTTTCACAATTTTCAGCGTGCATAACGCGGTCCGTCTTAAAAAAGAAGGAGAGTATACCCGAAGACGTCAACCGCCCCCTAATAAATCAAAGTTATAACTCAAACCTAAATCCAAGGTGAGGGTGTTCAGCCCCCCTTTGAATGCAACTAAGTCAGAAAGTTGTGTATACAGACCTAACTGTGTGCTGGCTTGGTAGTGGATACCTAATCCGAGTTGAGCTAAGGCACCGTCTTGAATCGCAAGATTGGCGCCGCCTGCGGTGCCAAGTAACCCTTCTAGAAACAAACTCATCTGTGCATAATGGGGAGTCTGATAGCCTCCCCCCAGCATGCCAGAAAAATAGCCTGCTGCATTTCCGCTGTAAGCAAATGCAGTTTGTCCGCTGATATACCAATGGGGTTGAAGAAAGCGATCAATCTTGAGTGCAAGTAAATTAATATTATCATCAGGTAAATTGTTAACATGTTGTGGATGAAAATACAGTTGATTGCCAAAACGTAATCGCCAAACTTGGGTATCAAAACAACACAATGCTTGCTTAAGTGATTGACCGGGCGTGGCCAGATCAAAGTCATGTTTAATTTGGAGTTCGGTAGTAATGGCATGGTAGTGCCCGTTAAAGCTGGAGAGGTAACCGGGTAACAATTCAATTTGCCAGTGTGGTAAAAATTGCCAGCCCAATCCTAAGCTGGGGTAAACAAGCAGGCCGCCGCCCGTGTCATAATTACCGCCTCCTCCCGAACCCAATGCTAATCGTGGTGAGTAGAAAAAAGAAGTATTTCCGAAAGTGTGTTGCCAGCCTAGCCCTGCAAATATATTGGCATACCCGTTGGGATTACCGTGAATGGCGCCCGTCAATTCAAAATAGTTGTACAAATGTTCTGTAAAAAAATGTCCGAACTCAAGTCCCAGTAGTTCAGTGTTGTTTGTCAGTGCTTGGCCATTATTAAATTGTGAATTTTGTGGATTATAAATGCTGGCGATAGCTGCAATGTAATTTCGTGACCATGAAAAAGGAATGCATTCATTAAAAATGGCAGACGTATTGTGGGTATAAAGTTGAAAAGGAAAGGTGAGTGCCAGTTGTATTTGTTGGCTATTAATTTGATTGCTTTGAAAACGGATATAGCTGTAGTTGAGGCCAAGATCAAAATAAGGGAATCGATAAAAAAGTCCTGCATGAGGTAAAACAAATGAACCCCCACCCACTTGACTGGCGATGCTTTGCCCGCCCCCAGTTCCTACAAGCAAGCCTGTATCGAATCCTACTTGTTGATAAAAAAGATGTTGCCAACCTGCTTCTCCGCCTAAAGCAAAAAAACCACTGTATTGACCAGCCACAGATGAATAAAGACCAGCACCTATATAAAAACCAGGATCAAATTGTTTGGCTAAGTGAAGCCCCACTAAACCAAGTGAATCTTGTTCATTTGGCATGGACACAGAAAAATAATCTGCACGAAAAAAATAATTTTCTGTTGAGACAGGCGTCAATGCAGTCTCCGCAAAGCAGGGCAGTGCAAAGGCAAGCAGGCAGATAAAAAGAACGTGTTTTTTCATGCGTCTTTCGTTATATAAAATAATTATTGCCTATAGGCTGAAGTATTGATCGGCGTGATTATTAATTAAGTATTAAAACAAATTACAGCAATCTTGCCTATACTGGCAGTGGGCGTGTACTACTTTTGTCCAATTTTAATGGATGCCTATCGTAATAAGGTGTGAGGTGAGGGTTAATGAAGAATTTTAGCAGTCATATTAAGAAATTAAAGAAGCATATGACAATGACAGGGGAATACTTCTTGCGAGTAGGTAGCGATGATGCTGCGTGGGCGATGATTTATTGCCCACAAAAACCCCCACCTGGGCCTGGAAGATATTATGCGATGAGCATGGCTGGCAGTAAATGTATTCCATCGGGGAATAGTTGTATTCGTCAAGCCTATCGTATCGACCCTAATACAGGGGAGCCTGAAACTGTAAAACTAGATACAAAAGGCCAACCCTTTTTAAAGGGGACTGATAACGAGCCACGCGTTTTTGCCGTTAAACAATTTTCCACGCAGAGGGATCAAACAATAGCTTTGAACGAAGCAAAAGTGCTGGCCAAACATCAATTTGTTGATTTGTCTCAGACAAACTTGGGGCAGCCTATTATTATTTCTGACTTTCATCCCGGATCAACCATCTGTAATACCGCTGGAAAACCAAATGAAAAAGTACTAGGAGTCTTATCACTAAAAGATAGGTTGGCGCTTATTTTACAAATTGTTAATCAATACCATGACATTCAAGCTGAAAGTTATGACACAAAGACGCAAAAATACAGAAAAAAACCTCATGTTCATGCTGATATCAAAGGCTCAAATGTCATTATCTATGCCCCGCAGGCTGGGTCAGTCAATGCCATGGTCATTGATTTTGGCAGTGCGAAAGTGCTTGATGAGAACGGTAGAGTTGAAACTGGTATAGGAGGTTTGACGCAAAGCGCTATTCCACCAGAGGCAGTCGAGAGCGGACCTGATGATTATGTTTCGCCAGATAGAATCACAGGGTTTTTAAATGCTAAAAGTGATATTTATGAAATGGGTCCTGTATTTGCTGCATTGTTGGGCGCCCAAGAACCTTATAGCTGCAGGCAAGATGAAATACAAGATAGGTGGGGATTTAGCTTGCCTTTATTGAAGGAGCAAATAGAACGCGGTTTTAATTTTGAGGGCTTACTCGATGATAAAATACCAAACATAGGGTTTGAGTTTCATATTAAAGTACCATGCGGGTTTGTAAACCAAGTAAGTGATGAAGCGCCCAAAGACCGATTCATATTGGCAAATGAAGCCTACCCAGAATTAGGCTATGTCTTATTTAAGAATCAACTTCTCTATATTGATAAAACTAAAAACAAAGTATATGGCAGAAAACCAGGAGGTCTGTCTCAATTTAAAAAGGACATAGAGGGCATTCGTGATCTTCCAAACACCACCGAACTCAATTCTAAAGAATTAAAAATTTGTATGGGGCTATCGAATTTTCATAGTGAAAATAAGATGTCCTTAGATGTACCTCTACGAGAGCTGATAAAAAATTTTTTAGTGTGTATGGTCGAAAATGAGCATGAAAAAAGACCTTCCATGGCGGAGGTATTAAAATTTTTTACAATAGCAAATAAGATAGCAGCAATAGCTAGCACACCCGTATCAGAAGGTTCATTTTCGGAAATTGAGCGCCGACTTCAGATTGGTTTAATTCAACTTAATATTATTCTTTATAAGGGATGGAATATTCAGCTCCCTGTCATTGGACTTAAGGGTGAAGCACAAACGACTTCCCCATTGTCTATGTATGATTTTGATGCCCTAGAATCGCTAGATGAAAGCGTAACAACGCTTGTTAAGAAGCTTTTTGATGTATTCTCTAAGGAAGAGATTCTTGACGGGCGTGAACCATTAAATGCCGATCATTTTGGTTTTCTAATCATCCCAAGTGAGGCCAAAAAAATAGCTGACGCTATTAAGTATAAACTAACAAGTCAAGGGATTCATATTGATGAATCGTTAATCGACAAAGTATTGATTATTTTTCAACGAGAACCAGCCGAATTCTCAGAGAAGGCTAACGTTTTTTTATCATTGCCGCCACTGATGATGCAGTATCTTTTAACGGGAGTTAAACCGAAACAATTTACAGAGGATATTAAAACAAAACGAATCTTTGTTGAACATAAGAAATTCATCAAAGAGTATTTTCCAGATCAATATCGTGCCGTGATCGAAGCTGGATTTTCATCCACTGAAAGCGGTTTAGAAAAGCTGATCGAAAACCCTGAAGCTTCCGATGTTTTGAGACTATTGACCTGTAATTTGGATGATGAAAACGAAATAGCCAAGTTTCTTAAGCCTCAGGTCGATGAAATAACCAACACTTATTCCGAAGAAAAGTTATTTGATCTTTTGAGTGACATTGAGTCAAACAAAAATAATATCATTACTGTCACATCGTCAGATACCTATCTCAAACTACGTCAAGCTGTCGCAAAACCATTGCTGAAAGAGATAAGAAACTATCTTGAGATGATGGATAAAATTGATAATAAAAATAAATATCGAGTTTCATTTTTTGGTTATGGTGGTTCTGGCTATAAAGTTGGTGAAAAAATCGATGCGGCTAAAGCGCTTATTACAGCGATAGAAACAGGTGATTACGCTGTATTATTAACAAATAAAGCAGTGATCCCCGCTTTAAAACAAAAAACACTTGGGAAGCTCAGTAAACCACTGCTGACTAGAATAACTACTTCTTTAAAAGAAAGCAGTGCATCAAAAGTAAATAAGTCAATTTAGGATAGTTTTTATTAAGGAGCTCATATGTTTACTAGAAACGATTTTCTTGGAGTGTTAGAAAGTGGATCGATAGAAAAAGCCTTAAAAATGCTTCAAAAAGCGGAGAGCTTATCTGAGTGTAATGAGGAGGCTATTGAGGCAATTAAATCAAAGACTTCCCCCACTTTGCTATATGAGGTCGCAAAATCAAAGGCATTGAATAAGGCCTTAGAGGATGTTGATACTCAAGAGTCTGCCAAAATGTTATTAGGATTGATAATGAAAAACGGTAGCGACCAGAGTTGTCAAAATCCATTAAATGGACGAACTGCATTTTCAAATGCAGTCGCTTTAGATAACCGTAACATTGCATCTGAAATGATTTCTTTTTGCAACTTTGACATATTGCTAAGCGTCGATAAGGATAAAAATACAGCCTTGCATTATGCGATAGACCATTGCAATCATGCTCTTATTGGAAAGATATGTGATAGGGATAATAGCAGTAGGTGGCTGTTTTTTATCCGAAATAAGTCAGGCCTGTACTCTCTAGCATTAGCCCTGAAGAACTATCATGACCACCCTAGTGCTTTATCACTCTCAATTGTCAATCAACTATATTTCTCCCTCCCTCCAGGTGGATTTCGAACTAAAGCTGTAGAAGAAGAGGTTAAAATGGGTGGTTGGGGGGGGACGGCACGTCCACTATGGAAATATGCTCTACGATTTTGCGGCGAACGTGATGGAAGGGGGCGTGTGACGAGTATCAATCTTGAATTGTTAGATTTGGTTAATAAAGTCATTGAAGATGGGTTGGTCGTTTGGGGAATGACAGTTGACAAAGAATTAGTTATTTACTCCTCAAATTCGTACACTGGGACACCAGGTGAACTACTAAGACCAGCCTTTAAAAACCTTTCGGAAGGTGTGTCTGGTAGAACACTAGGCCAAACTAGCGTTAATTCAACACTGGCGAAAAATGAAGAATACTCGCAGCAAATTGCGGGTGTAGGCCCTTTGAGAAAAAGGACGGGGGCTATGCCAATGAGGACTTTAACTGGTGGTATGAGGATGTTTCAACCTGGCTCAACAAGTTCTACTGATCCGTTAGCGAGCAATTCTTCAAGGAAAGAGGAGGGGGATGGGCCGGGAGGGAAGAAGCCATGAAACATGAAAAAATAGTCCACTTCGTGGGGTTTGATTTCGATGGATGCTTGTTACCTGAAGAGCTAAGGGAGAGGAGTATTGGTGAAGTTAATCGCCGACTTTTAACGGCTCTCAAGAAACAAGGTGAGCGAGTCTATGCTACAACCGTTTCAACTGTAATTTCAAGTCGTCAATCCGACGCCATTAATGAAGTTAACCGTACATATCATGATCGTATCTCAACGGAGGATCCTACTTCCTGTTTCTTGCCGATTAAAGTTATCGCAGAAAATGACTTGGACGGCACACTTTGTCCATTTCTGCTTGCGGATGCTTATGATGAAAAACCTGATGGATATTCATATACCAGAGCTGTACAACGAGCGGGTGATAATACGGCTTATCACCCTGGTTTTATTTTTGACGAGTATAAAGCTGGACTTATATACGCACAAGCCCACGTCGCAGCGAATCATGTTAGGAATTGTGATTTTCTGGCGCTGGAGGGCTCATTGGGAAATTTATCTGATCTTTTAAAACTCCCTTTCAGATCGAATGCCGCTTATGTCTACATTAAAGAAAAAAATACTTTGTATTATGTTAATAAAATAGAAAAACAATGCTGCGCGCTTCAGATCAGCGATAATCCTAAATTTGAAAACCTTCTTGAAAAAGCTTTGATACGCATCGAAGATATAGAGCATGATTTTGATGCACTTTATCAAAATGGCTCCATCCAGGGTATTACACTTTCAGATGATGAGCTGAATAGCATGAAGGAAATTGCTAATCATTGTCATGTTAAAAAAGATTATCGGGTTATCTTTGATATTTATGACGATCGCCAGAATATTTTTGATGATCTCAATCACACTTATCATGGCAGAGAAGCATTACTGCCAAAAAATATGACTATACGTTTTAATCTATATAACTCGAATAATCCAGATGCCATTCCAGTTAAATACGCAGTTGTCAGTGGAACAGGCCCTATAGATCTCAAACCGAAAGAAACGTTGGTGAAAATGGCGAGAGAAATAGTAGGAAGAGAGGTTCTGACCGATGAGGATTACAATAAAAATCATGATAAGACTGCATTATTTGCCGAATTTATAAAAAATTCTGGCAAACGGAAAGGGTTATTTGCAAAACGTAATGTCGTTTTGCCAACGGTTAAACATCATTCTACTGATGCAAACTATGCTCCCCATTTTTATTATGCCTTTTCTCTGGATCCTGAAGACGTGGAAAAAATTTTTAAGTTAATAGAAAAATCAACAGTAACTCGGAGTGGGGTGCATCTTTACTTTACTGATTATTTTTTTGCGAAAGCAACTTATGATCGTGGCCTCCTTAGAAAACTTCTGACTTCAACAATAACCCAAGACGTGAAGACTGCTTTGAATGCATTAGAGTATGATGAGACGCGCATGGGTGATGACGCCAGGAAGTTATTAGACAGTTTGAAACATAAATATGTTGAGGCTGAATTTGATGACTCTTCCTCAATAATTCATGCCAGGAAATGATTTATATACCTCTCTTACCTGAAGATGCGAACTCTCGCTTGAAAAAACGAGGGAAAGAGAAATAACAACGGCCAGGGGGCTGAGCTATTACTAATGGCGCCACTATTTCTTAAGTTGACACCATTAGCTGAGCTGTTACGCATCAATAAAGTCTTGAAAGTCTTGTAGATCATATTTTCCTTTTCGGTCGATTAAACCTTTTTTTCGAGATAAAAAGAAAACACGTGTGGCAATGTGATGAATAAAATGTCGATTGTGGCTAACGAAAATAACTGTACCCGCGTAGTGAGAAAGTGCATGAGCAAGTGCTTCTGAAGCTTCAAGATCAAGGTGATTGGTGGGCTCATCTAATACTAAAACGTTGGCTGTTTCTAACATCATTTTAGCGAGCAATAAACGAGCCGCCTCACCACCACTGAGTGTTAAAATACTTTTTTCTGTGTCATCTTTGCTAAATAAAACTTGTCCTAATGCTTTTCTGATTTTTTGTTCAGGTAGGTGAGAAATTTGTTCATTTAACCAATGAAAGGCTGAACTCTTATGATCTAATGTGTCGTGATGATCCTGTGAAAAATAAGCTATTTTTGTTTCATGGCCCCACTCATAGTGACCTGTGTCATTGGTTAGTTTGCCAATCAAAATTTTAATCAGCGTAGATTTTCCAATACCATTTTCACCGATGATGGCAATTTTTTCTCCTCGATTGATTTCAAAATTTAAACCTTGAAAAAGCACTTTATCTTTAAAGGATTTTCCTAATCCTTTTGCTTTTAAGACTATTTTTCCTGAAGGGCGGTGAGGTGAAAATTGAAAATGAGGCGCAATGCGTGAAGAGTGTTTAATATCAGGTAATTCCATTTTATCAATCATCTTCACACGTGATTGTGCTTGTTTTGCGCGTGTTGCACTTGCCTTAAATCGATCAACAAACCGTTGCATATCTGCAATCTTATCTTCTATATTTTTTCGAAGGCTGAGTTTTTGTTCCTCAATTATTTTTTTTTCTGCTATAAATTTTTGATAATTTCCACTGTATTGTCGAATTTCACCATAATCAACATCTAAAATGAAGTGAGCCAAACGATTCACAAATTCCATGTCATGCGAAATAAAAATTAAAATGCCACGAAATTCAGTTTTTAAATATTTTTCTAGCCATAAAATAGAAAGGATATCGAGGTGATTAGTGGGTTCATCTAATAATAAAATATCAGGTTGTTGAAATAAGGATTGAGCGAGGAGTACACGTAATTTGTAGCCGCCAGAAAGTGATTTTAGAGGTTGATAGTGGTAGTTAGGATGCACACCTAAGCCGACGAGTAGTTTTTCTGCAAAAGCAGGTGCGCTGTAGCCATCCCAATGATTAATGATGTCTTCTAAATCACCCAGACGATGTGCCATGGCATCATCCCATTCGCCAGAAGAAAGCAGTGTTTCTTTTTCGCAGAGTGCCTCCCAAAGTTTGGTTTTTCCTTGTATAACGACATCTACAATATTTGTATTTTCATAACGATATTGATCTTGCCTAAGAAATCCGACGGTTTCTTCTTTGGCGATAGAAATTGTACCGGAGATGGGTTCTTCCTCGCGGCTGAGTAATTTCATGAAGGTAGATTTGCCAGCGCCATTCGCACCAATTAAGGCATAGCGCGTATTATTGTTTAAGCTGAGTGTCACATCATAAAAAAGCAATTTACTGCCGAATGACATGCAAAGTTGGTGAAGGCTGATCATGGTTTTCCAAAATGAGAGCTTAGGGTCTGCTGCAGTGCTTAAAACCCAAGGCTAGCGAATTAACGGGGTAATATACTAGAATTATCTAAATTTTACATTTTTCTTCTTAGGGGGAGATTAATAAAAGACATATGTGTTAGTTAATATGGTTAAAATAGGGTGAGAAAATTGCTGTTTTACTTCATGAATTGAAATTTTTCGTTTGTAAGGAGTGCTAATGAAAATCGCCAAAATTTTTAAAAATGGCCAAAGCCAAGTCATACGTTTGCCCAAAGAGTTTAGATTTAAAGGTGATAAGGTTTATATAAAAAAATGGGGCAAATCCGCGCTACTTGTTTCACCTATTAACCCCTGGGAACCCTTATTTGAGAGTTTGAATAAATTTTCTAGTGATTACATGGATGAGCGTTAGTATGAAAGTTCGCATGAGGTATAGCAAGAGGGTAAGGTCAATATTTGATCGACGAAAAAAATATTGTATCTCTTTGAAATTCTAGTTATGTTAGTAGGAAGCGCAGATTTGATTACAGCTTGCTTGCGCTATACAAATTAAAGCTAAAGCGTTGATAAAAAACCACCGCTGCTGTATCAGGTGGTTTTTTTTTGGTTTTTAAAAAAATCTCACAGTCATAAAATAAGGACATTAGCATGACAAAATCACATATTCTTGGTTTTCCACGTATCGGCACCCATCGAGAACTTAAAAAAGCACTTGAAGCTTATTGGCAAGGTAGCCTCTCACAACTTGAACTTGAAGCAGTTGCGCAACAAATTAGAAGACAGAATTGGCAAATTCAATCTGATGCGGGTCTGGATTTAGTCACTGTGGGTGATTTTGCTTATTACGATCAAGTGTTAGACATGTCTGCTCTGTTGGGAGTGATTCCTGAACGCTTTGGTCATTTTGAAAAAAATGTCGATCTTAATACGATTTTCTGCATGGCACGCGGGCAAGCACCGTTAGTAAAGGATGCTCATGCATGTGAAATGACAAAATGGTTTAACACTAACTATCATTACATTGTGCCTGAACTCACACAAAATCAAACCTTCCATCTTGCAACAACAGCATTATTTCAACAAATCGATGAAGCACAAGCACTGGGTCACAAGGTAAAACCCGTGTTATTAGGACCCTTGTCTTATTTATGGCTCAGCAAAACTAAAAATAGTGAATTTAATAAACTGGATTTACTTGAAAAGCTGTTGCTCATTTATAATCAAATTTTTACTGAATTAAAAAATAGAAAAATTGAGTGGGTGCAAATGGATGAACCCATTTTGGTGTTAGATTTACCCATGGAGTGGCAGCAAGCTTACCGTACCGCTTATCAAAAGTTGGATTTTCAATCCTTGCGTTGCTTGTTGACTACTTATTTTGGCTCAATAAAAGATAAATTAACATTGGTAAACCAATTGCCTATACACGGTTTACATATTGATACTTGTTCTGATTCCACACAGTTAGCTGAAGTGATTGCAGATTACCCTAGCGATCGTGTTTTGTCCGTAGGTGTGGTAAGTGGGCGTAATATTTGGCGCACCGATTTACAAAAAACAATGGATGGCTTACAGCAAGCAAAAAATAAACTAGGTAATAAACTATGGCTCGCCAGCAGTTGTTCCTTGCAGCATGTGCCTGTTGATTTAGATCAAGAAATCAAATTAGATCCAGAATTAAAAAGTTGGCTGGCTTTTGCTAAACAAAAAGTCACGGAGATTACTCTGTTGACACAGGCATTAACAAAAGGCTCTGGGACTATTGCACAAGCACTTTCTGATAATCAACAAGCCTTGCAATTGCGTGCTTGTTCTAAACGTATTCATAACGATTTAGTGAAAAAACGATTAATAGAAATCACACCCGGGGATTCTAAACGTCATAGTTCGCACGACGAGCGTGCTAAAAAACAACGTAAATTACTTCATTTACCTTTGTTTCCCACTACCACCATTGGTTCTTTTCCGCAAACCAAAGAAATCAGGGAGATTCGGCAGCAATATAAAACAGGAAAAATGAATCACTCACTTTATAAGCAAAAAATGCAGGAACAAATTGCTTTTGTCATAGCAAAGCAAGAAGCGCTCGACTTAGATGTTTTGGTGCACGGTGAGCCAGAACGTAATGACATGGTGGAATACTTTGGTGAGTTACTCAATGGTTTTGCATTTACACAAAATGGTTGGGTGCAAAGTTATGGTTCGCGTTGCGTTAAACCCCCCATCATTTATGGTGATGTAAGTCGTCCACAAGCCATGACGGTTGAATGGGCAAGCTACGCACAATCTTTAACGACACGACATATGAAGGGTATGCTGACAGGTCCTGTGACAATTTTATCCTGGTCTTTTGTGCGTGATGATCAACCTTTGGCGCAAACTTCATTGCAAATTGCCTTGGCGTTGCGTGATGAAGTGGTTGATTTGGAATCGGCGGGTATTCATGTCATTCAAATAGATGAACCTGCGTTTCGTGAAGCATTACCTTTACGTAGACAGGATTGGCAATCCTATTTAGATTGGGCCGTACGTTCTTTTCAAATTTCTGCTTGTGGTGTACAGGATCAAACACAAATTCACACGCATATGTGTTATTCCGAATTTAATGATGTGATTGAAGCAATCGCTGCTTTAGATGCTGATGTTATTACGATTGAGAGTTCACGTTCAGAAATGGAATTACTAAAAGCCTTTGATCATTTTGCTTACCCTAATGAAATTGGGCCAGGTGTATACGATATTCATTCTCCCCGAATTCCTACCACGGATGATATGTTCAAGCAATTGGAAAAAGCGCTTAAGTATATCCCACCACAAAATTTGTGGGTCAATCCAGATTGCGGTTTAAAAACACGTGGGTGGCCAGAAGTGGAACGTGCCTTACATAATATGATATCCGCAGCAAAATTATTGAGAAAGGAATATAGAGAAAAAACCATTTGCACAAAGGAGTGTGCTCATGAAAACGCTTAAAGCTAATCGCTTCAGTCTTGAATTATTTCCCCCTAAAACCCCGGAGGGATTCTTAAAACTTGATCAAATATGCGCTGTATTTCAGCAATTTTATCCCAGTTTTTTTTCTGTGACATTTGGTGCAGGGGGGGCGGCGCAGCTTAACACCCAAGATTTGGTGCGGAAAATGGTGCAGCAAAACCGAAATACAGTGCCGCATCTTTCTTGCGTCAACATGAGTAAAGCGCGTTTATCCGCCATTTTAGCGGAGTATAAGCAGCTAGGAATCAATCGCCTTGTAGTGATACAAGGCGATTTAACTGATGCAGATAACTGTCAGAACAGTGAGTTTAATTACGCACACGAACTAGTCACTGCCATTCGTGAAATGACAGCGGATCATTTTCATATTTGTGTTGCAGCTTATCCTGAATATCATCCTCACGCTAAAAGTCCTGACGCTGATTTAGAAAACTTCCAACGTAAAATTGATGCAGGTGCGAACAGTGCCATCACGCAATTTTTTTTTAGCAGCGATGCTTATTGTCGTTTTATGGATGCGTGTCACAAATTAGCAATTACGATCCCTATTATCCCAGGCATTATGCCGATTCATGATTATGCGAAGTTACTTCGTTTTTCAACGGCGTGTGGCGCTGAAATTCCCTTATGGTTACGCAAACGGTTGGAAACATTGTTGGCAGGGCCAGAGGATATCAGAGAAATTGGAATTGAGGTGGTCACCAAACTGTGTGAAAGATTGCTCCTCGATGGCGCGCCCGGCATACATTTTTATACCTTAAACCAACTTGAACCCACGAAGCATATTTTGCATTTGCTGGGCGTGTCGGAGGTGAAAGAGGGACTACTTGCTTAAGCTTGGCGCCTCTCTTGAATCATTGACTACGCTATTGATTTTGTCCAACACTGTTTTAACGTAAGCGTCAAATAAACCCCATCTACAAATAATTTTATTTTTCTGAAATGATGTCACGTGTTTCTATTTTTTGCCATTGCTGTGAAAGTAGCGCGCGATCGCAATGATAAGGTAACATTTTCTCAAGGGATTCTATCGTGT
>JACREE010000066.1 GCA_016218405.1 Gammaproteobacteria bacterium | reverse complement strand
GCCATTGTATGCATAGCGTCTTGCGTCTCTCCAACAGAAAGACCACCTATGGCAAAACCATCAAATGGCAAGGCTGTAATTTCTTTTGCTGACTGAAGTCTTAGATCTTCAAACAATCCTCCCTGTATAATGCCAAAGCGCGCTTGATGTGGATGTAGTAAAACCCGGAGCCCCCTTTCTGCCCAGCGCAAAGTTCGATCCATGGCTTGTCTTACTTTTTCTGGTGTTGCAGGATATGGAGGACACTCATCAAAAGCCATCACAATATTACTCCCAAGCGATCTTTGGATTTCCATAGAAATCTCTGGAGTCATTCTGTGGGAACTGCCGTCAATATGGGATCTAAAAGTTACGCCATCATCGTCTATTTTATTAATATCAGAGAGAGAAAAAACCTGAAAACCACCACTGTCTGTTAAAATAGGACCATCCCAATTCATAAATTTTTGGAGTCCACCCAGCTTTTCAATTCTCTGGTGCCCAGGACGCAAGTATAGATGATACGTATTACCTAAAATCACTTGTGCTCCCATGCGCTTTAATTCATTTGGAGATACACTCTTGACTACACCCAGTGTTCCAACAGGCATAAAAGCTGGAGTTAGGATTTCGTGAATTCTACCACTAAAATCAGTAAGCAAGATTTTTCCAGCTCTGGAATGGGAGCTTTTTTTCTCCAATTTAAATATAAGTGGTGAACAATCCATAACGCTGATGTTTATCACTATAGGCGCAAAAAACAAAGAGCCTTGGGATTAAAACTCCTTATGTCTAATTAAAATTTTGCGAGTCGATAGCTAGTACTACGTCCACCCTCATGATTTTTAGCTAATATTTCTCGTTTAATAAGATCATCAATATCGCGAGACGCTGTATCCTGTGAGCATTTGCCGAGTGCCGCCCATTTTGACGAAGTCAATTTGCCATCAAAACCGTCAAACAGACGATTTATGATTTTCCTCTGGCGATCATTGAACGACTTACTGCCATGCGACTCCCAAAATTGGGCTTTACTGAGCACTGAGGCTAAAATCACCTCCGCACCTTTGAACGCACGTTCAAGACAACCTAAAAACCACACGAGCCAGTTCGTAATGTCTAGATTTCCCTTTTGGGTTGTTTCTAGAATGTCATAATAGGCTTTTCTTTCAGAAGAGATTTGTGCTGACATACTATAGAAACGTTGAGGACTTTTTTCTGACCGCGCAAGCGCCATATCGGCAATTGCACGAGCGATCCGACCATTGCCATCGTCAAACGGGTGCAGGGTGACAAACCACAGGTGGGCCACTCCTGCCTTTAGCACAGAATCGATAGGTTCCTTACTATTGTGCCATGCAAAAAATACTTGCATCTCACGATTGAGTCGACTAGCCACAGGCGCTAGAAAGTGAACGCGCTCCCTGCCGATAGGACCAGAGACAACTTGCATCGGACCGTTGCTGTCATTGCGCCAATTCCCCACGCAAATTTTGGACATGCCACTGCGTCCTGTCGGAAACAGTGCAGAGTGCCAGCCAAATAGCCGTTCACCTGTGAGGGGTGCACTGAAGTTTTGTGTTGCATCCAACATCATTTCGACAACGCCTTCGACATTACGATCGGCAGACTTTAAACCACCCACAGCCATACCTAAACGTCGAGCGAGAGATGACCGAACCTGCCCTCTATCAAGCCTCTCACCTTCAATTTCGCTTGATTTGAGTACCTCTTCAGTCAAAGTCATAAGCACAGCCTCTGAGCGCAAATTAAAACCAAATCCCTCCATCCGTCCAACCAGACGCCCCTGAAAATGGCGCACATAAGCGAGTTGATCAGATAGTTGTTTCTGATTCCAGCTAAATTTTGGCCATTTTTTTAATTCATGAATGTATTTCATAGTCTTTTAATCTCCGCAGAACATACGGATATTATAAGACGTAATCTCCGCACGCGCAAGTATAATCTCCGCATAAAATGCGGATAATAATATACTCATGTAATATCTTGGCCCCCTAGTCAAGCGGAAAAATTTTGTTGAAATTGAAGGGATGATTTT
>JACREE010000065.1 GCA_016218405.1 Gammaproteobacteria bacterium | reverse complement strand
CTTGGACGCCTCTGCTTTCATCGTCTGCCGCTAAGTCTTTTTGCTCCCCCGACCATCGTCGTTGAACTTCTTCCAGTACGGCTGTTAGGGCAGCAATATCGCCTAATTCTAAGGCGGTAAATGAAAGTCCTGTTTTTAAAGTATTTGTCGTTATCGCTTTTAGGAGGTCGAAGCGTCTGCAGGTAAGTAGTGCACGATGTGTTTGCCCTGAGAAGTCATGCAGTGCATCCAGGGTTTCTCGGCTTCCAGGTAAATTATTTTGCAAAATGCTGAGGGGCGATTTTTTTGTTTCAACAGGGTGAATTTCGAGTAAGAATGAAACACGGTCAAGTTTTAGTTCATGAAGGAGGTCGTTCGCTGCTTTGCTTTGTAATAGTGTTATTAATAAAGCGGGATCTTGGCTTACTGCTGCCGCAAACAGTTTCATGATTAAATTGTGTGGTGCAGGCGAGTTCAGTGTCTGGGCTGTTGTATCTGAAGCGCAGCGCAAATAAGACGGGAGTATCAGGGATGTATTCAGGAAATCATCCCCAAACGCAGCTAAGCTCAGTGAAGTGGGTGGGTTCAGTGCATAGTGTTGAAAGAGTTTTTCTAGCAAGCTGGGCTGATGGATAAGATGGTAGAAGGCTCGACACACCCTAGAAAGGCGCAGCAGGCTGGGTAGATCGTTAAATAAACGTGGCAAGATGTTTTCGGTAAAAGGATCCTCCAATCCCTCTATTGGCAAATACCCCTGAGGGATAAATGGAACTATTGATTGTTCATTATTTTGTGTGGGTTCTGGCATGGGGGTAGCTCAAGTTTGAAAAATGGGTTTATTTTAAGCGAGATTACTTAATAAAGCATTATTGGATGCTTTTTAATTTTGCAAAATTGGGGAGATCGCCAGTGAGGCCGAGGGCGTAGCGGGTTAAAAAGTTTTTGATGGGGGAGGCGTGGTTAACGGCGAGAAGGCCTAAGTGTTTGAGGAGTGTGGTGGGGGGGGACGTGTGGCAAAAAAAGGTTTTTAAAAAATTAATGGTTTGTAAGGTCAGCGTATTATACGTTTTTTGTTGTCTTTCATAGCGTCTCAGTGTTTTCTCTAAGCCTAGGTCGCGTTGTTGTGCGTGAGCAGCCAGTAAATTTTCTGCTAAGCAGGCGGCATCCAATAGTCCTAAATTTAAGCCTAGACCGGCCATGGGGTGAAGGGTATGCGCTGCATCACCGATGAGTGCAACTCGCTTTTGTGTGTAGCGTTGAGCGTGTTGATAGTGTAAGGGGAAGAGATGTCTTTCGGACAGGAGTGTCACGGTACCTAAATCAGAGTGAACAGCCTGAGTGAGTGCAGTTTCAAATGCTTGCTTGGAGAGGGCAAGATGTTCTTGTGCCTGGTGGGGGGGGCTGGACCAAACAAGGGAGCAGGTGTGGGGATCGTTAAGAGGAAGAAAGGCCAGAGGACCCGCCTCTAAAAAATATTGATAAGCAATCTGATTATGGGGGTGTTGAGTTTTCAGGGTGGCCACTAAGGCGGTGTGCTCATAATCTTTTTGGGTGAGAGAAAATCCGAGCTTTTTTCTTACCCAGGATGCTTTTCCATCTGCACCAATTAACAGTTTAAAATTTAATTTCTTTCCATTGGAGTTTTCTAGCTGGCCTTGATGAGGGCCAATTTGTACATCACTGATCTGAAAATGGGGAAAGAGGGTGATTCGTTCAGTGTGTTCATGTAAATAGTCTTCCAACAGCGCGCGCATGACTTGATTTTCAATGATATGACCCAAATTAGGTTCGCCTATATCGGCGCAATCAAATTCGAGTTTTTTTTGTGAGGCTGTGTCGGTGACGATCATTTTTTCATAGGATGAAAGCCGAATTTGTTTTATTTTTTTCCATATTTTAAGGTGGCGAAATATATTTTCTGAGGCGCGGTTGATGGCGCTGACGCGCGTATCATAGTGTTCAAGTTGGAGAGGGTGAGAAAGTGGGCCGGTGTCGATAATGGCAATGCGTAAGGAAGATTGAGCCAACAGGCTGGCGAGGGTTAGGCCTGCAATGCCGCCACCTACAATTATTATATGGTAATCTAGAGGCGTATTTGTCATGTGGGGAGGCGCCTATGGGGGCAACAGAGCAACGAAGCATCACGTGCTTAGGGCGTAAGCAAAACATACGACACGGGCTAGTCATGAGCATGTGTTTATTTTACACGAGTTCAGTGTGCTGTGCATCTACCCCTCCTCCCGTTTCTATTCCTTTAAATGGTTCGCCTTCGATTGAAGTTCCGTTTGCAAATGAAAAACCCGGTCCGGTGAGCATGGGTTTAGATGCGGTATTGGGGCGTCCTCTGTTATTGGTGACGACGTTGTTGGGGGTGGGGCTATTCACTTTGTCACTGCCCTTTAGTCTGGTTAAGCATGAAGTGGGTTCTGCGGCGAAGGGATTTATTTGGGTGCCCGCTCAAGCGACGTTTACGCGTTGCTTGGGGTGTTCTCTTAATATGGCGGCGTATGACAGGCGTACTTATCCTGTGGTGACATGATGAAAAAACAGTGGATACTTCCTTGGGTGATTGGTCATCGCGGTGCTTGTGGGTATGCGCCTGAAAATACCTTGGCGTCGATAGGTAAAGCGCAGGCCTTAGGGTTGTCTTGGATTGAAGTGGATGTGATGCTAACTCAAGATAATGAGTTGGTTATTTTTCATGACGAGTCATTGGCGCGTACGACGAATGGCAAAGGAAAGGTGCGTGATGTGACGCTGGCATATATAAAAAGTTTGGATGCGGGAAGTTGGTTTGGTGATACATTTTCTGGGGAGAAAGTGCCTACTTTAGATGAATTATTAAACTATTGTCGAAAGTTGAAAATGAACGTTAATCTTGAGCTTAAAGCCTGTGAAGGGGATGAAGAAATTTTGGTAAAAAAAGTATTGGAAGCCTTGAAAAATGAATCTCAATCTTCTTTTTTGTTGTCTAGTTTTTCAATGAAAACGTTATATTTATTGCGAGAAAAGGCTTGTCCATTTAGATTGGCGGCAAATTTTGAGGGTTGGGTGGAAGGCTGGGAGAGGATTGCAAAACACATAGCCGCCTATTCTTTGCATTATCCTTATGAGGCGCTGACCCAAGCGCGGGTGGATCGGGTTCATGCGGCAGGATGTTGTGTGCTTGCTTACACAGTTAACACACCAGAAGAGTCAGCGCGTTTATGTGCGTTGGGGGTGGATGCCCTCTTCAGTGACGTAGGAGATAAAGTTGAAACATGCTCTTGAAATTCTATTCTTGGTTGTAATGCTGTTTTTGCTTCAAGGGCGTGCTGCATTGAGAGTGTGGTTATTGGTTTTAGGGGTGTTTTTAGTTGTTTTTGCTCACTTCTTTCAGTTTTCGTGGATAGTTGTGGGGGCGTTGTTTTTTTGTTATGCCTCTTTTTTTGTTTTGTTTGGTATTAAAAAAATAAGAATTGCGTTTATATCAAAACGATTATTTCAGCATGCGAAAAAAAGTAATTATTTTTTTGAGGGAGCGGAAGCCTATGCGCCTGTTTTTTTATCTCACTCTTATTTTTTCAAGGAAAAAAAAGCGTTAGAAGAAAATAAAATAGCTGAGTTTGATGAGGCTTTATTTGATCATCTCAATTTTTTCATGAGTAATGCTTTTTCTTGTTTGTTATTGGGCTTGAGTGGGGGCTATTTGAGTAATGCGCCTTATTCGGCATTTAAGCATTATTTTCAAAAATTTGATCAATTTTCATGTGATTTTTCTTTTTTGTTGGACGTTGTTTTGTTTTTTCCTATGGATTTGAAAAAACGTCAAACCTTATTATTTCTCCTTGAGGAGGATTTGGCGTTGCTTTGTTTGGGGAGTTCGCTTTTAGCCTATTTGGGGAAGGAAGAACCGGAAAAATTAGTGATGGTGGTTGTAGATTGGATTTGCCAATCTTTGTTGTTTGATATTCAATCTAGAATGCAACAAATTATTAAAAATTTTCCAGGAAAAATAGCTTCTTTTTTTATGGCGAGGGTCGTATTTCCTTATGGTGCTTGGTTAAAAAAACCAAGCGGTGTGCTCAGTGATCGTGCTCCGCGATCTTTGTTGGATGAGGATGAGTGGGGACAACGTTTAATAGAAAATGTGAGTGTTGAATCAGGGAAGCAGGCTAGATTGAGTACGATGTTGGGTTATTATAATTTATTTTTGAAGGCCAATTTAGTAGAGCGAAAGTTAGAAAAAGCGTTACAGTTAGGGAAGATTGGGGGAGAAGAGTTGGTGCAACGTACCACGGCTGCTGTCGCGGCTTCGCTAATTTCACAAGAAGAGGCTGATTTGCTGTTGAATGTGGAGCGGATGAGGCAAGGATTAAGATAATAAAAGCGCGAATTCCGTGGGGACGCGCAACGCGCCCCAGGATTGATAGGCAAGCGTTAAACTTTTTTATTTACTCAGGATTTCGAGTAATTTTTTCCCCATGTCAGCGGGGGAGTGTACGGTGTGGACGCCGGCGTGCTCGAGGGCGGCGAATTTTTCTGCGGCGGTGCCTTTGCCACCGGCAATGATGGCGCCTGCGTGGCCCATGCGTTTGCCTGCGGGTGCCGTGACGCCTGCAATGTAGGAAACAACCGGCTTGGTGACATGGTGTTTGATGAATTCAGCGGCTTCTTCTTCAGCAGAGCCACCAATTTCACCCACCATGATGATGGCTTCTGTGTGTGGATCTTGTTGGAACAACCCTAAGATATCAATGAAATTGGAGCCAGGAATAGGATCGCCTCCAATACCGACGCAGGTGCTTTGTCCAAGTTTAGCGTCTGTGGTTTGTTTTACGGCTTCATAGGTGAGGGTGCCAGAGCGTGACACGATACCAATTTTTCCTTTTTGATGGATATAGCCTGGCATGATGCCAATTTTACATTCACCGGGTGTGATGACGCCGGGGCAGTTAGGGCCAATGAGACGTGTGTTGGGAAAGTTTTTTAAATAAGCTTTTACGTCGAGCATATCGAGTGTGGGGATGCCTTCTGTGATGCACACAATGAGTTTAATGCCTGCATCAATGGCTTCTACAATGGAATCTTTACAGAAAGGCGCGGGGACATAGATAACGCTGGCATCAGCTTGCGTGGCATCGACGGCTTCTTGGACGGTGTTAAATACAGGGAGATTTAAGTGGGTTTGTCCGCCTTTTCCTGGGGTGACGCCGCCGACCATTTTCGTGCCATAGGCAATGGCTTGTTCAGAATGGAAAGTGCCTTGTTGACCGGTGAAACCTTGGCAAATAACCTTTGTGTTTTTGTTAACTAATATACTCATATCAAATCCTCAGTGATGGATAGCCTTGTTATTTAACAGCAGCCACAATTTTTTGTGCTGCGTCGGTCAGGCCATGGGCGGCGATGATATTCAAACCGCTGTCTGTTAATTTTTTCGCGCCCAAATCGGCGTTGTTGCCTTCTAAGCGAACAACGACAGGAATTTTAATTCCGACTTCTTGAACAGCGCTGATGATACCTTCTGCAATTAAATCGCAGCGTACGATACCACCAAAAATATTGACCAAAATACCTTTGACATGACTGTCAGAGAGAATGATTTTAAAGGCTTCCGTGACGCGTTCTTTGGTGGCACCTCCGCCGACATCCAAGAAGTTGGCTGGATTGCCTCCGTGTAATTTGATTAAGTCCATGGTGGCCATCGCCAAACCTGCACCATTGACCATGCAACCAATATCGCCGTCGAGGGGGATGTAATTTAATTCCCAATCGTGTGCGCGGTTTTCGCGTTCATTTTCTTGAGAAGGATCACGCATCGCACGTAATTCAGGTTGGCGGTAAAGTGCATTGTCATCAATATTTATTTTTGCATCTAAGCAGGTTAATTGTCCTTGGTCGTCGATGACTAAAGGATTAATCTCAAGTAAGCTGAGATCTTTTTCGACGAACATTTTTGCAAGCGTTGTTAAGATAAACGTGAATTGTTTGATTTGATCCGCGGATAAACCCAGTTTGAAACCCAATTCTCTGGCTTGAAAGGGAAGTGCGCCCAATAAAGGATCAATGACCGCTTTTAATATTTTTTCAGGTGTTTTTTCGGCGACTTTTTCAATCTCAACGCCGCCTTCTGTGGAAGCCATAAAAACCAAACGTTGGCTGCTGCGATCAATCACAGCGCCTAAATAAAGTTCGCGTTTGACATTGCAAGGTTGTGCAATGAGAAGCTGATTAACGGGTTGACCGTGTGCATCTGTTTGATAAGTAACAAGATGTGTGCCCAATAATGATTTAGCTACTTGCGACAGTTCTTCTTTAGAAGAAACAATTTTAACGCCGCCCGCTTTGCCTCGACCGCCCGCATGGACTTGTGCTTTCACGACCCACTGGTTGCCACCTAATTTGTTGGCGACACTCAATGCTTCTTCCACATTCCAAGCAACTTCACCCGGCGGAACAGGGAGATGGTATTGTGTTAAAAGCTGTTTGGCTTGGTATTCATGCAAATTCATACGGATTCCTTAAATATCGAGAAGTAAGCGAGAAGGATCTTCTAAAAAATTTTTAATGGTAACCAGGAATTGTACGGAGTCTTTACCATCAATGAGTCGATGATCATACGATAAGGCAACATACATCATGGGACGAATAACAATATGACCGTTTTCAACAATCGGTCGTTCTTGGATTTTGTGTAAACCTAGAATAGCGCTTTGGGGCGGGTTGATGATGGGGGTTGAAAGCAAGGAACCAAAGACACCGCCGTTGGTAATAGTGAAAGTCCCTCCCGTGATTTCTTCCATGGAGAGTTGGCCCGTCCGTGCTTTTTGGCCGTATTCTGCAATCTTTTTTTCAATATCGGCGTAACTCATTGTGTCTGTGTCACGTAATACAGGTACGACTAAACCACGCTCAGTGGAAACGGCGATGCCGATATCATAATAACCATGGTACACAATGTCATTGCCCTCAAGAGAGGCATTGATGACGGGGAAGTTTTTGAGGGCTTCGGTGACAGCGCGCGTAAAGAAAGACATGAATCCTAGTTTAACACCGTGTTTTTTCTCAAAGAGTTCTTTGTATTGTGTGCGTGCTTCAATGACGCCTTGCATATTAATTTCATTAAATGAGGTGAGTAGGGCGGTGCTGTTTTTGGCTTGAAGTAAACGCTCTGCGATACGCGCACGCAAGCGTGTCATGGGAACGCGTTTTTCTGGGCGGCTTTCTGAGGTGGACGGGGTGTTTAAATTAATGGCGGTGGTTTGAGTTTGAGGCGTGGTACTGATTTCTTTTTGTTTTGAAACATCTTCTTTTGTCACACGTCCACCTTTGCCTGAACCGACTACGTTTTGTAAATTAACATCGGCTTCGGCGGCGGCTCTGCGTGCAGAGGGTGTGATGGCAGCGGGTGCGGGTTGTTGCGCAGGAGGAGAGGCTGCCGTTGTGGCTTTTGCAACGGGTGCGGCAGTGGTCGCGCCGGGTGCAAAGGTGGCCAGTACTTCTGTGGAGGTGACGACTGCACCGACGGGTTTGAGGATGGTTTCTAAGATGCCATCTTCGGGCGCGGGGACTTCGAGTACGACTTTGTCTGTTTCTAAGTCGACAAGGATTTCATCTCGTTTGACAGTGTCACCTGCTTGTTTATGCCAGGTGACGACGGTGGCATCTGCAACGGATTCTGGCAAAACGGGAACTTTGATTTGAAGTGTCATGAAAAAGGCTTCCTTATTAAAATGAATGACGTGTTCATATTCCAAGTGCTTGTTTAACTAAGGCAGCTTGTTGCTCTAAGTGTAAAGACATGTAACCTGCAGCGGGTGAAGCGGAGGCATCACGACCAGCATAAGACAAGGTTTGATCTTTCTTGATAGCCGCAATTAAGCGATGGTGGATGCAATACCAAGCCCCTTGATTTTTAGGTTCTTCTTGGCACCATACGACGTCAGTTGCGCGAGGGTAAAGTGAAAGTTGAGCAACGAGTTCAGTGGTGGGAAAAGGATAGAGTTGTTCTATGCGTAAAATCGCAATGTGTTGAAGTTTGGCCTCGCGTCTTTTTTCCAGCAAATCATAATAAACTTTTCCGCTGCAGATAATAACGCGCGTGATTTTTTCTGAGTCGAGTTGATCCACTTCAGGGAGCACTACTTCAAACTTGCCTTGAGCCAGTTCATCTAATGTCGATGTTGCTAATTTATGTCGAAGTAAACTTTTAGGTGACATGATGATTAAAGGTTTGCGGAAAGGACGTTTAACTTGACGACGCAATACATGAAATATTTGTGCGGGGGTGGTGAGGTTACAAACTTGCATATTTTGTTGCGCACACAGTTGCAGGTAGCGTTCTAGGCGCGCAGAGGAATGTTCTGGGCCAGAGCCTTCGTAACCATGTGGCAACAGAAGCGTTAAACCACAGAGTCGTCCCCATTTTTGATCAGCTGAACTGATAAATTGATCGATGACGACTTGAGCACCATTGGCAAAATCACCGTATTGGGCTTCCCACAATACTAAAGCATCGGGTAGCGTTGATGCATAGCCGTATTCAAAACCAAGCACCGCTTCTTCAGAAAGCACAGAATCGACGACAGAAAATGAAGCTTGTTTGGGTTCAAGATGTTCAAGGGGCGTGTAAGACTGACCTGTCTTGAAGTCATGTAAGGTGGCATGACGATGTGCAAAGGTGCCACGACGACTGTCTTGTCCGGATAAACGAATGGCATGTCCTTCATCGAGCAAAGAGGCAAATGCTAATGCTTCTGCGCAACCCCAGTTTAGCGGGATCTGGCCTTCCATCATTTTTTTGCGTTCTTCCATGACCTTATTTACTTGAGGTTGTAAGGTAAAACCTGCGGGAAGTTGCTCAAGGTGTTCGCCTAAGGTTTTTAAGGTATCAAGTGATACGCGGGTATCGCTGGGTGCTGTCCATTGTTGTTCGAAATAAGGTGACCAATCCAGTCGAGGACGAGATGCCTTAGAAGGCTCCAATGTTTGTAAAACCACTTCACCCTGATCCAGTGCATCACGATAAATGAGGGCGAGTTTGTCGGCGTCTTCTTTTGTTAGAAGATTTTCAGAAATTAATTGTTCAATGTACAACGCGAGTGTCGTGGGATGTTGTTTGATATGTTGATACATAATGGGTTGCGTGGCGGCAGGTTCATCTGCTTCATTATGGCCATGACGTCGATAACACACGAGATCAATGACCACATCGCGATTAAATTTCATGCGATATTCAGCAGCTAAGCGTGCCGTGAACACGACGGCTTCAGGATCATCAGCATTTACATGAAAGATGGGGGCATTCACCATTTTGGCGACATCTGTGCAATAAAACGTAGATCGTGCATCACGAGGATCGCTGATGGTAAAGCCCACTTGGTTATTTAAGACGATGTGTAAGGTGCCACCGATGGTAAAACCACGTACTTGAGATAAGTTTAAGGTTTCCATGACGACGCCTTGTCCTGCAAAAGCAGCATCGCCATGTATTTGAATAGGGATAATTTGGTTGCGTTTAACATCGTGCCAATATTGTTGGCGTGCACGTACTGAACCTTGTACGACAGGTGCGATGATTTCTAAGTGGGAGGGGTTAAATGCCATGGCCAGGTGCATGGGGCCGCCCTGTGCTTGAATGTCGGAGGAAAAACCTAAATGATATTTCACATCGCCAGAGCGAGTGCGATCATGATTTTTTTTGCCTTCGAATTCTTGAAACAAATCTTTAGGGGGACGCCCCATGATATTAACTAAAAGATTTAAGCGGCCGCGATGTGCCATGCCGATAATAATTTCATTGGCACCTTGTAGGCTGCTGCGTTGAACCAACTCATCGATTAAAGGAATGAGACTTTCGCCCCCCTCTAAACCAAATCGCTTTTGCCCGACATATTTGGAGGCTAAATATTTTTCTAAGCCTTCTGCTGCAGTGAGACGGTTTAAGATATGTCTTTGTGCGTTAGGTAAGAGTTTGGGGCAGCCTTCTGCTTGTTCAATTTGTTGTTGTAGCCAGCGAATTTCTTCTTCGTTGTCAATGTACTTGTATTCAAAACCAATGTGATGACAATAAATTTTTTCAAGCAAAGTTTGGATTGCAGCTAAGGTGAGTGGTGTGTTGCTAAGGCCGTCTGTGTCAAAGGTGCTTTGAAGATCATCTTGGTTCAGGCCATGAAAGGCGAAGGTCAGTTGTTCGGGTAGGGTGGGGTTGATGAGGTTGAGCGGATCTAAATGAGCAGCAAAGTGGCCATAAGTACGATAGGCATCAATATAATTCCAAACCCGGGCTTGTTTTAAATTGTCGACTGTACCCAGCGACGGGGCGTTGGAACGGCGTTTCGACCAAGTTGCCACGGTGTTACGGATCTGTTGGTGAAGTGCATCCGTGGGGGCAGGTTGGATAGATTGAAAATAATGTTTCCAGGTGGGCGAAACAGCGTCAGGATTAGCAAGAAATTGTTCGTATAACATTTCTAAATAGTCAGCATTGCCATCAGCGAGATAGCTGTTAGCTTGCCGATCTTTAATTGAGTCGATATGGGACATGTTGGGCCTTTAGGTCGCGTCTTTTAACATTTTGTCGCGTATTTTACCAATAGCTTCGGTCGGATTTAAACCTTTTGGACAAGAATTTGTGCAATTCATGATGGTACGGCAGCGAAAAACGCTAAAAGGGTCTTGAAGTTCTTCTAGGCGCTCTTCTGTTGCTGTGTCACGACTGTCTGCTAGAAAACGATAGGAAGCGAGTAAGCCCGCAGGACCCACAAATTTTTCAGGGTTCCACCAGTAGGAGGGGCAGGCACTGGTGCAGCAGGCGCACAGAATACATTCATAAAGACCATCCAATTTGGCGCGTTCTTCAGGGGATTGGTGTCGTTCTTTGGCGGGTATGGGTTGATCATTTTGCAAGAAAGGTTTTATTTTTTGGTACTGTTTATAAAATTGCGTCATGTCTACGATGAGATCGCGTATCACAGGAAACCCAGGGAGAGGACGAATGGTAATCGGCGTTTTTAATTCAGAGAGATGGATGATGCAAGCTAAGCCATTTTTGCCATTGATGTTCATGCCGTCAGAGCCACACACGCCTTCGCGACAAGAGCGACGAAATGACAGTGTTTCATCTTGTGCTTTTAGGGCAATTAAGGCATCTAATAGCATCATGTCGCTGCCTGCAGGTAAAGTGAGGGTATAATCCTGCATATAAGGTTTTTTATCTGTTTGTGGATTAAAACGATAAATTGAAAAGGTGACAGAAGTGGTGTGTTCCATAGTGATCCTTAATAAACACGATCTTTGGGTTGGAAAGGTTCCATGGTGAGCGGTTGCATGTTGACAGCACGGAATCCAATGTGACCGTCAGGAAAATAGAGCGTGTGTTTCAGCCAATTTTTGTCATCCCGTTGAGGGTAGTCTTCTCGGCTGTGCGCGCCACGGCTCTCGGTGCGTGTGAGTGCAGAAATGGCGGTTGCATGTGCTACGGCCATTTGATTGTCTAATTCGAGCGCTTCAATGCGCGCGGTATTAAAGATATCACTCGTGTCAGGGAGTGCCGCGTGGGCAAGACGTTCTTGAAGGGTATCTAGTTTTTTTAATCCTTCTCGCATTGTTTTTTCAGTGCGGAATACCCCAAAATCAAGTTGCATCACGGTTTGCATGTCACTGCGGACGGCCACAAAACTTTCACCTTTGGGTGTGCTGTTCCAACGGCGTAGGCGTGCCAATGCTTGGTCGATAGCGTCACGACTGGGTTCTTGGGGTGCATAACCATTACGTAATGTTTCTGTGACGTGTAAACCTGCGGCACGACCAAACACAACGAGGTCAAGAAGTGAGTTGCCGCCTAGACGATTAGCACCATGAACAGAAACGCAAGCGCATTCGCCAACAGCATAAAGTCCTTCAATGATAGACTCTTTTTCTCCTTTGTGTGTGATGACCTGACCATGCACATTGGTGGGAATGCCGCCCATCATGTAATGGCAGGTAGGCACGACGGGAATAGGTGTGGTGATGGGATCGGCGTGAGCAAAATTAATGGACAGTTCGCGAATACCTGGTAGGCGTGATTTGATAATTTCAGGGCCTAAATGATCTAATTTTAATTTTACATACCCGATGCCATTCATGTTAAAGCCACGACCCTCTCGAATTTCAATGGCGATGGCGCGGGAAACAACGTCGCGTGAAGCCAGATCTTTGACGCGCGGCGCATAACGTTCCATGAACCGTTCGCCATCTTTGTTGATGAGGTAGCCGCCTTCGCCGCGACATCCTTCTGTGACCAGCACGCCGGCGCCTGCGATGCCGGTGGGGTGAAATTGCCACATTTCCATATCCTGCAGTGGAATACCTGCGCGTAAGGCCATCCCTAAACCATCACCCGTGTTAATGAGCGCATTGGTGGTGGATTGATAAATACGTCCTGCGCCGCCGGTGGCTAAGATGGTGGTGCGTGATTTGATGTAGACGACTTCGCCTGTTTCAATGCATAAAGCGGTGACACCTAAAATGCGATCGTTTTCTTTGATGAGATCCAGTGCATACCATTCATCAAAAAAACACGTTTTTGCTTTTAAGTTTTGTTGATATAGCGTATGCAAAAGTGCGTGACCTGTTCGATCAGCTGCAGCGCAAGTGCGCGCTGCTTGTTCGCCACCAAAATTTTTCGATTGGCCACCGAAGGGACGTTGGTAGATTTTGCCATTATTCATGCGAGAAAAAGGCAGGCCCATGTGTTCGAGTTCATAGACGACTTCAGGCCCTGTTTTACACATGTATTCGATGCAGTCTTGATCGCCTAAGTAATCAGAACCTTTAACCGTGTCATACATATGCCAGCGCCAATCATCTTCAGGATCAGCATTGCCCAGTGCGCAAGTGATCCCCCCTTGGGCAGAGACGGTATGAGAGCGAGTCGGAAATACTTTGGAGATGAGCGCTACTTTTAACCCTGTGTTAGCGAGTTGGAGAGCGGCACGCATACCTGCGCCGCCCGCGCCAATGATGATTGCATCGAAAGCGTAATTTGCCATTGCCATTGTTAAAAACCCCATATGATCATTATGCCTGCCGTCAAAGAGGCAAGTAGAGCGAAAATAATAAAAAGTTGGAAAGCCAAGCGGATGCAGGATTTTTTGATGTAATCAGTGGAAATAATCCACATGCCAATCCAGGCGTGAAACAATACGCTAAATAAAACGAAAAGTGTAAAAATTTTTACCCAAGTTTGAGAAAAGAAAAGAGACCAGTCATGATAAATTAAGTGGTGATGCGTTAATAAAAACCCCAGAAGAGTAAACGTGTAGACGGTAAGCAAAACAGCTGTGATGCGCTGCGTAAGCCAATCGCGCAAACCACTGGCGCTTAAGCTGGTAACGTAAATTAACATACCCAATATCCTATAAAAAGACTCAAAATAACGGCAGAAATAATAACAAATACAGCGCTTCTGGCCCCACCTTGTTTAGAGGTGCCCAGATGGAAATCGGCTAAAATATGTCTGGTGCCAGCAAGCAAATGATAGCCTAGCGCAGTAAGCCAAAGCCAAGTGAGGAGTTTAAAAAGAGGTTTTTGAAGTGTGAGCGTTAAGAAGACAAAATCAATTTCAGAATGTAATGAGTGATAAAGCAGCCATAATGCGTAAGGAATGAACAAAAACAATGCAACGCCTGAGAGACGATGAAGAATGGAGGCAATGGCCGCGACAGGAAGTTTGATAGTAAGCAGATTTAAATTGACAGGACGTGAAGGGGTCAAGTGCTGATTCCTTTGTAAAAACACAAAGAATCAATTATATCGTTATCGCAGATGAAAATCCCATTTTTTTGTGATAGTTCTTTCCCCTCCGGGGCGATGTGGATTGCTTCGTTTCTGGTGGAGTGTGATGTGGTAGGTCGATCAACATGCAATGGGATCGTGTGGCGTCTTTTGTCTCAAATAATGATCCATGATCACGAGTGCAGACATGGCATCAACAATGGGCACGGCGCGAGGGAGGACGCAGAGGCCGTGGTTGTGGGAGCGATCCTCCTTGTGCGATGACGCCCTTTGTTGTAAGCAAGCCCTACTTTTTAAAAATTTCGATACGGCTATCTTCAATATTTTTTCGAAAAGAAGGGCTGATAGTGACCCAATCTATAATATCAACTTTATATGGTAAATTAGACTCATCAAAATCATGTGCTAATGCAGAACTTATTTCTAATGAAAGTGCTTGCTGAGCATCAATAGCCAAATCTAAATCAGAGAATCGTCTAACAGGATCCACTTTTGCCCTAGAGCCAAATACCCAAACGACCACTCCATCGGGTAAATGTTTCATCAAAATAGTTTTAATGATTTTTAAATCATTTTCAGAAATCTGTAAAAAAGAATTCATGACTGCTCACTCATTCGTTTTTTCAGTATTTTGATGAGTGATTGTACTTCTTTTAAGAATTCAGGAACAACCAAGACCACTTTTTCGGCCTTGGTTTCGTCATAAGTATGACTCGTCATATTTCGAGCCTCACGGTAAAGAATCCAAATACTCCAATCACTTTTTAATAATCCACGTTCACAAGCGGTACGAATTAATTCAGGGAATGACATTTCCTCTACCACTTCTATGCTTGATTCACTTAATGCCATGTAACGGCGTAGTGTCTTATGGCTTAGTTCATAGGTGTATTCAAATCTTTGAATGCAGGCGTCTCTTACAAATTTATCATCAGGTACTTTTGCGTATTTCGTCACGGCTTCATCCAATGTATTCATTGCTTTTACGAGCGAAGACACATCAAATTTTTTAGCTAAAACCATTTCATTCCCCTTTTTATCTATTTCTGATCTTAAATTTCCTAATGTCAGACTAGGATGACTATACACCCATCGCATCTCAAGATGCGAATCCTTCAGGGTGTCGACAAAGGGCGCAGCGCGGGGGAGGGCGCAGGGGTCGTCGTGTTGTTGTGAGAGCGATCTTCCTCGTGCGATGACGCCCTTAAAAGCTGACAGATCGCCGTGTGTAGTAGTTGCTCTTTTGTCTGGAGAGTAATTTGTTTACGATCAACGCAGCATTGGATTGCATTTTGCAACACGGCTCTTAATGGTATTTGTGTCAGAGAAAAGATGATATATCGACGATCATAGCTTGCTTCTGTTTTTTCGTCACGCTGGTATGTAGCGATTGAATTACCCTTTCCTGTTGTAGCTAAAAGAGTTATTAATTTGCCTGCGAATGCTTGCTCGGTCACTAGATTGGGAATAATAAAGATTTGGAATAAGGTTTTCTCGCCATATTGAGTGTTATTGGGTGTGCGTCGACACATAATGAATTTTTGTGTTTGATCGCGAGATGTCGTTGCTATCTTAGCTGATAATGCATCAATTTCAGCATGAAAATAGTATTCCAATATTTCGGTGGCGCTTTTTATTGCTTGTTGCTGTAGGTCAGTGGAGAGAGGTGTGGTAGGACGGGCAAGGGAGGGGGGTGATCCTGTTGGGTATTTTAGAGCTTGCTGGATAGTAACAGAAGAAGGGGTTATTACCGCTGGTTGTTCGTTTTCGTTCTTGTTCTCTCTTAATAATATGCTTTTATACTCTGCTTTAGCCTGATTAATGCTACTTAACAGGCATTGTTCAGGGGATTCTAAAAGACAGAGAGGGTTGGGAGTGGGATTGCCTGTTTTGCGCGCTGCACGTTCTAGAAGAGTAGCAAAACCAAATAATGAGAGGGGAAGGAAGACAATGACAAGAGGCAAAAAGAGAGCCAAAAGAAAAATAATAACCCCTTTTTGGAATCTGATCAGATGGATACTTTTTTTAGGTTTAGTCTCGAGGTATTTCGTGAGAGCGGACATGTCTTCAGAGTTGAGTGCTTGTCCCAGTGTCTCTAAATGGCGTTTAAAAAAAGGCGTTGTTCCTGGTCTTAAAGTGGTTTGTATGGTATGTGAATCATCAAGTTGGTTTATAAGTGTTTGGAGAAGACCCCGTTCTTCGGCTGAGCTGATTGTTCCCCGAAATCTGTAGGCCTGGAGTGCTGAAAGTAAGCGAATTTTTGTTTGATTTGGGTAAGCGGCAGTCATGAGCTTTCTTCTTGAATTAATTGCAGAGAGGATGATTATACTTGCAGAATGCTTAAATTAAGCTGAATAAGATATTTTGTCCCTGCAGAAAAATTATCTGATGAGATAAACAAACTTAAGGATTAAATATGGATAGGAAAAATGTATTGTCGGGCTCACCTATGGAGGGGTCTATTGGTTTCTCAAGGGCGAGTAGGGTAGGTAATGTAATAGCTGTAGCTGGTACGGCTGCAATCGGTCTAGACGGCCAAACAGTAGGTATCAATAATGTCTATGAGCAGACCAAATATTGTATCGTGATTATGAAGAAGGCAATCGAAGAAGCGGGCGGTTCGCTTCAAGATGTCATTCGGACCCGGATAATGCTTGTGGATATGAGCACTTGGAAAGAAGCTGCTAAGGCGCATGGTGAATTTTTCTCTGATATTCGCCCCGCTTGTACATTCGTTGAAGTAACGGGCTTCATCAATAAAGAGTGGCTTGTAGAGACAGAGGCAGATTGTGTGATAAGTAAGAAGTAGTTTAGATGGCGCGGGACGAGGGCGAAAGACCAAGCAGGGAAAACAACGGTAGATTGAGGCAATTTATTAAGGATACACAGAGCTTATTTCGAGTGCATACTCCATACACCCATCGTACCTCAAGATGCGAATCCTTGCGCTTTTTGTCTTAAGTGATGATCCATGATCACAAGTGCAGACATGGCATCAACAATGGGCACGGCACGAGGGAGGACGCAGGGATCGTGTCGACCGGCGATTTCAAGTAATACAGACTGATGATCGGTGCTCACTGTGTGCTGTTTTTTGCTAATCGTGGCGACGGGCTTAAAAGCGACACGAAAATAAATATCTTGGCCGGTGGAGATACCACCGAGTGTGCCGCCGGCTTGGTTTGTTTGAATGTAAATTTGCTTGTCTTGAATGATGAAAGGATCGTTGTGTTCACTGCCCAGTAAACCCACACCTTCAAAGCCTGATCCAATATCAAATCCTTTGGCGGCATTAATGCTGAGCATGGCTTTGCCTAAGTCAGCCGATAGTTTGTCAAAGACGGGTTCACCTAAACCAGGTGGGACATGTCGAATGACTCCTCTAATGATCCCACCAATAGAATCGCCGGTTTGTTTAATGGATTCGATGAGCGCAATCATTTCATCTGCTTTTTTGAAATCAGGACAACGTAAAATGTTTTGTTCAATGTCTTCAGCGCAAACAGTGTGATGATCGATGTTTGCGCGGATAGGCCCTACTTGTTCGACATAACTTAAAATTTCAATCTGGAGATGTTCTTTTAAATATTTTTTTGCAACGGCGCCTGCTGCCACACGTGCCAGCGTTTCTCTCGCACTGGCTCGACCGCTACCACGAAAATCGCGCAGGCCATATTTCATTAAATAAGTGAAGTCTGCATGTGAAGGACGAAAAACATCTTTCAGTTTTTCATAATCTTCAGGACGGGCATCTTGATTATAGGCAAGTAAAAGCAAAGGTGTGCCCGTGGTTTTTCCTTCAAACACACCTGAAAAAATATGAATGAGGTCTTCTTCTTTGCGTGGTGTACTAATGTGACTTTGGCCTGGTTTTCTGCGGTCTAATTCTTGCTGGATGTCGGATGCTGATAAGCTTAATCCGGGTGGACAGCCATCAACAATAACGGCGATAGCGCCACCGTGTGATTCACCGCAAGTGGTGATTTTAAATAATTCCCCGAAACTGTTGCCTGGCATAAAGTTTATCCTAATTATTTTAAACACAATGAATAAAATCAGTGAAACGATGTAAGCTCACTCCCGCACCCTCTGGGTATCATTGCGAGCTTCGCTAAGCAATCCAAGTCGATGTGGATTGCTTCGTCCGGCGGAAAAACGCCGTCCTCGCAATAACGGCCCGGAGGGAAAGAGAAGTAATAATAGCCAGGGGGCTGAGCTACGAAATGATCCGCTATACCCATTGTTCATGTCTTATCTTTTCTTACCAAAGTAATGATTTAATCCCTCTGCCCACGGATAAACCCTGACCCCCTCTAATTGTTTGGCATAAATATCTCGACTTATACAAATAACTTCACATGTGCCAAAATCATTTGCTAGTCGTTTAAGCGTTGTTAAATGTTCTGATTGCACATTCTCACTGCTTTTTATTTCTATAAATAGCAAGGGTAAGCCTGGTCTTTCAACCACTAAATCGATTTCTGCGTCGTCTTTAGTTTTTAAATAAGAAAATCGATAATCCCGATGAAAATAATTTGCTAGCTGCATCGCTTGTAAAATAATGAAATGTTCAAAAACATCGCCAAATTGGCTGGTGCTTGGCAATAAGGGTAAGCTGAGTTGAGCGCTCAGTGCTCGCACAATGCCCGTATCAAAAAAATAAAATTTTGGTGTTTTGCTTAATCGTTTTCTAAATGAATGTTGGAATGCTTCCAGAAAAAATCCTAATAATGTGTCTTCTAAAATAGAAAAATATTTTTGAATATTCTTATCGCTCGTCCCGACATCCCTTGCCAAATTGGAAAAATTAACGATTTTACCGTTAGTCTGAGCAGCCACTTCCAAAAACCGACGAAATGGGTCAAGTTCACGAATAAATTGTTCTGCCCAAATTTCCTCTTTCAAATAAGTATTCGTGTAAGCCTCAAGGTATAGCTGTTTTTTTTCATCTGAATCATATTCAAAAATTTTTGGTAACATTCCAAAACGCAGGCATTCTATTAATTCGACTGGCTGAGTCAATTCAAAATAATTAAAAGGATTGAGGTGATAGACAAATGCACGACCCGCCAGCAAATTTGCACCGCCATGTTTTAACTTGCGTGCACTTGATCCCGTGAGTATGAATTTCTTATCAGACGTTTCAATTAAGTCATGTACGACGTCAAGTAAGCGAGGTACTTTTTGGATCTCATCAATAATAATGTGTCTCTTTTCCGGTGGTAATGCTCTCACCATGCTTTCGAGGTCGCCAGGGTTACGTATAAAACGCATTTCATCACCTGGCTTCAATAAATTGATATACAATGTTTGCGAAAACCAGGGTAAATGTTTTAGCAGGGTGGTTTTTCCTACCCCGCGAGGACCAAACAGGAAAAAGCTCTCATCATCGGGGAGTGTCAGCAGGCGGGGTATCATGAATTATGCTCCGACTATTTTTCATGTGTGATTCGTAATTGTACGACAAATTCGAATTTATAGCAAGAAATTGTCGCCTCAAGTGGTGATTTTAAATAATTCCCCGAAACTGTTGCCTGGCATAAAAATTATCCTAAATAAGCTTGTTTGATGAGGGTGAGATCAACAGGGTGTGCAAATCTATTTTTAACTTGATAAACAAGGCCTATCTCTTTCAATAAAACATAATGCGTCTTTCCTTTTTTTGATTTTTTATCCATCATCATTTTTTTAATCAGTTGATTAAAATTAAATTGTTTGAGATAAGATTTGTGGATGTTCATTTTTTTTAAGAGGGATTCGATTCTTAAATAGCTTTCGTCATGAAGCAATCCAAGTAATTGTGAAATTTTAGCTTCCACCAGTAATCCATACCCCACAGCATAACCATGTAACAGTGTGTAGTGACTCAAGCTTTCGAGTGCATGACCGAGGGTGTGACCTAAATTTAAAATGGCGCGACAAGCTGTGTCTTTTTCATCTTCTTTGACGATCATGGATTTGATTTTGATAGAACGTTGGATGATACTTTGGATAGATTTTTCGTCATAACTTAATATTTTTTCTATGTTTTTTTCAAAATAATCAAAACTTTTTGAATCACTGGTTATAAACATTTTAACCGATTCAATCAAACCATTGATGAGTTGTTTTTTGCTTAAACTTTTTAAATAGTGAGGGTCAATGAGAACAGCATGAGGCTGCCAAAAACTACCAATTAAATTTTTACCCTGTTCAGTGTTGATGCCTGTTTTTCCGCCGACGCTACTATCAACCATGGCAAGTAAGGTGGTGGGGATATTGATGTAGGGAATGCCACGTAAATACGTGGAAGCAACAAAACCAGCTAAATCACTCACTACGCCGCCTCCTAAAGCAATTATTAATGTATTTCGATCGCAATGATGGCTGAGCATGCGTGTTTCTATCAAACATTTTGTATGAATTTGTTTTGATTTTTCACCTGGTGAAAATGAAATGATCAATGGGTTGAGATTATTTTTTTTTAAAATGGCTTTCAATGGAGCAACATATCGTTTTTTAACCGCATGATCAGTGATAATAACAACCCAATTAATGTGTTTGGGTATCCAGCGTGAAATAGATTTTATGCAAGTTGATTTGCAAATAATGGGATAAGCAAGCATTTTATTTTTTTGATTAATCATGATGAATTTGTTTCATAGAGGTCTGCGCCAAGCTGGCATAAAGTATGAATATAACTTGGGTAGGTTTTATGGATAGCCTCGCTGCCTAAAATGCATGTGTTGCCCTCCGCTAATAATCCAGCCACAGACAATGCCATGACGGTGCGGTGATCACCATAACCATTTACGATTGCACCATGGAGTGAGTTTGGATAAATAGTTAAACTATCTTCTTTTTCTTCTAGGTTTGCACCCATTTTTCTTAAGCCTTCTGTCATGGAATGTAAACGATCTGTTTCTTTAAATCGGGCTTGTTTAATATTGTAAATATATGTTTTACCCGTCGCTTGTGTGCCAATGACGGCTAAAATAGGGAGAAGATCCGGTATGTTTTTTGCATCAATTTCGATACCTTGCAATGGGTAGCCACCTTGTATGCTGAGTCGTGTGGATTCAATTGTTAAATGTGCGCCCATTTTTTGTAAAATAAAAAGGAGTTGTTTGTCGCCTTGTGTATCGGCCATATCTAAACCCGTGAATTCAACGTGGCCGTCAAGAAGAGTAGCCGCAGTCAACGGGCAAGAAGCGGATGAAAAATCACCGGTGAGTGTGGTGTGAAAGTGATGGTAACGTTGATTGCCTGGCACAGAGTAGATGGTTTTATTTTTTTTTGTCTCACGTTGGTATTGAATATGTTGCGATGAAAGCCATTGTAAGGTCATGTCGATATAGGGTTGCCCATGT
>JACREE010000064.1 GCA_016218405.1 Gammaproteobacteria bacterium | reverse complement strand
TACACAACAAAAATAAGGGGCCAAAGTTTTGGTTTACCAAATAAAACTGAGCCGCACTCAGGGCAAAAACCATGTTGTTTTGTTTTTCCACTGTCCCCTATAGATTGATACCACTTAATGGCGCCAGAAATATTAATCGATTCAATCTCCACAGCGAGATACGCCACGTGATCCGATCCTGATTTTATTTGGCAAGAACGACAATAACAAAAACCTGTCCGCTTGGGTTGTTTTGAAATTTCATAACTTATAGCACCGCACAAACATCGCCCGCTGATAGGTAATTTCATTTTGTTTCTCCTTAATTTTTCAGCGAACATAATACTATTCAGGCTATTTACCATTTAAAAAAATAACACTTATTTTTTAGCATTTTTTCGAATAAATGGTCCGTAGGTTTCTAGTTGCCCTAATAAAGCATAGTATTTCGGCTTGCGGTACGCATTCCCCCAGACTTCATTTTTTCTCCAATCACGTAAGGTTTTAAGATCAAACTCCGCGATAAAGATACCTTCTTTTTCATCCGCCATGACGAGCTGCATGTTTCTTGAATGACCAGCTTCATTAAAAGCAATCCCATCAAAGGCGCAGGAATGTCCATTTTGATCGGGCGCAGCATAATTAGCTAAAGCAACACCCACCATATTTTCAAAGGCTCTTGATTTTAATTGACAAAGACGATTTTCCTCCATCTCACAAGCATTGGGCACTAAAATAATTTCAGCCCCCTTCAACATCAAAATACGTGCACTTTCTGGAAACTCTCGATCAAAACAAATCATGGTACCTACATTAACTTTTCCTTTTAAAGTGTCGAGTTCACACACATAAAAATCATCTCCGGGTGTACATACTGCCTCCGTAGAAAAATCACAGGTGTGTATTTTTCCATACGTAAATTTTACAACTCCAAATCGATCAATCAAGGAAACAGAATTTCTTGGTCCATTTTGATGTTTTTCTAAATAGGTGACTGCCATGGCCAGATCAAGTTCTTTTGCTAAGTCTCTAAAATGTTGAATATAATCGCCACATGCAGTAACAGCTTGTGATTGCCAGATTTTTATATCTTGCGCATAATGAATTTTAAATTCTGGCAAATAATCCTGATGAACAATATCTTGACGCCATGGGGTATAACCGATATTCCACATCTCTGGAAAAAGGACAATATCAGCCCCTAATGTTTTTGCTTTCCTGCAATATTCCTCAGCTTTTTTCAAATTTAGAGCTTGATTATTTAAGCAGGAATTCATCTGTAATAGGGCAACTTTAATAATTGTTTTCATCTTGGGTGACTCTATTTAGATTGATATTGTTGAAGAAATATTTTTTGTTCCGGAATCATGTTTGTCGGTATTTTCTGAAAAATCTTCACTTGAAGAGCTTCTTCATTAACAACCATTGCCATCGATTTGGGCTCACAAAGAAAAATTAGGCTAATCGACCATCCAAATCCTCTTTTTAATCTTGGCACTCTGGCATAGATAAGATCAAATTCATCGCTTGGCAGGAGGGCATGATTTGTGGAGGTTATCATGGTTAAGAGCCTTGTGATTTTGTGTTTTTTACAGTATGTAACAGCGATTAATATTAAACCCTTATGACATACAAGCAAGGTCAGGTCTTATCAGGGGTTGATAGTGCAGTCTTTGGAAAGTTGACCGCAGCTTTGTTTGTCATGTTGCGGCGAGTAAATTCAATTGCTTAATTTTTAAGCTTTGGATTGACATTAGAGTATCTCAATGAAGCCAGGGGGGGTGGTTTGTCGGTGTTTGTTATCTCTGATCCAATCACGCTGTAGCCCGTAGGGCGAAGGCGGATGGTGGGCCGTGCAGGGATCGAACCTGCGACCTATTGATTAAGAGTCAACTGCTCTACCAACTGAGCTAACGGCCCGAAGAAAGGAAAATGGGGTGAACGATGGGGCTCGAACCCACGACAACCGGAATCACAATCCGGGGCTCTACCAACTGAGCTACGCTCACCACAAGAGGTCGGAATAATAAACAATTTGGCTGTGTTAATGCAACATTTATCAGTAGTAAGTTATTCTTTTTATTATTAACATATGTGAAGGAGGTTGGGACAGAGGGAGAGGCTTTGGCTCGTCATTTTAGAGTGTTATTTGAACAATTCACGCGGTGGGTTTTGTTGCTGTGTGCATTGTGTTATCTCCATCATGCAGCTGCGGCAGATAAGCGCACTGATCCGGGTCTTGACGAGATCGGCATCTCGGGTTTTGATAAATCAGTCGCCTCTTTTCCTGTTGTAAGCCCCGATGACAGTGTGGTTGCGCCGACTGCGTTTGGTGCAAATACGGGTGATATTTTTGCTGGTTTGAGTTTGAATAGTGGCAATCCCGCTTCGCATCACTATTCGAGTACACTGGTTTTGGGGTTGGGTTGGGGGGATGCCAGGACGGTAAGTTTAACGACTTCTTTGTCGTTGGCGGCTTTACCCACTGTTTTTCAAACGGGTGATCTTAACTTTCAGTTATCACATAATTTTTCACCAGAGGCGAGTGTTGCGGTAGGCGTACAAAATGCTTTCCCTTACGGCGCAAACGCTCCCTTTGGTCAAAGTTATTATGTGGTAGGTTCTCGCCAATTTAAACTTCGCCCGCAAGCCCCTCATACACTGCCTTTGTCTGTTTCACTGGGTGTGGGGAATAATTCATTTGGGAATGCCATCAGCACACAGTACACCAGTGCAGTGGCGCCTTTCTTAAGTTTAGGTTTGGATATTACGCCTAATTTCACCTTGATCGCTGAAGAAGTGGGGTGTGTCTATAATCTAGGCGCTTCTATCTCGCCTGGCCATGCTTTTCCTTTCGTGATTAATTTGGTTTCAACCAATGTGTTGCATTACCAAGGGAGCTATGGGAGCTTTGCGGTGACTTTGGCGTGGGGAACGCATTTATCTTAAGTGATGTTTGAACATATAAGGTAGCAGCGAATAAACAGAGTGGGTTTCTAGCCAGTGTGTCGGTGTGCAAAAGTGGATTTTTGTGTCAGGGGTAATAAATTCACTGAGTTTTTGACGACAATTGCCGCAGGGTGGACAATGCTCAACTTCTCCAGACAAGACAACCACATCAGTAATAACGCGGTCACCCGCTGTGATCAAATTACCTAAAGCAGAAGCTTCTGCACATTGTGATGATGGATAGGCGGCGTTTTCAACGTTGGCGCCTGTGTAGAAATGTCCTGTTGCTGAGCGCAGACAACAACCCACATGAAACTTAGAATAAGGTGCGTACGCATTTTCCATGGCGTGCTTGGCCAGGGCGATCATTTCTTGTAGGTAAGCGGGAGAGGCTTGTGCCGTCATGGTGGTTATGTGTTGTGTGAGAAAATATTGGCGCGCCCGGCAGGACTCGAACCTGCTACCCTCGGCTTAGAAGGCCGATGCTCTATCCGAATGAGCTACGGGCGCAGTAGCCGTGCTGGGAGCTATTTTTGGTCGGGGTAGAGGGATTTGAACCCCCGACAGCCTGCTCCCAAAGCAGGTGCGCTACCAGGCTGCGCTATACCCCGAAAAGAGCTAGGATGATACCCGCGCTCAGAAATGAGGTCAAATGATTATTTAACGCGAACACCCTTGAATTATGAATGCATGATGAGTAGAATACCTCAACTTTGACGCGGGGTGGAGCAGTCTGGCAGCTCGTCGGGCTCATAACCCGAAGGTCGTAGGTTCAAATCCTGCCCCCGCTACCAAATTTTTAATAAGAAAGCCCTATATGGGCTTTTTTTATTGGGGTAGATTTTTAGTGAATCGAGTATCGACGCAGTTGGATGACCTCATTAAAGAAACAGTAGAGAGCTTAGGATATGAGCTCTGGGGTAGTGCATTTCACTCGCGAGGTAATGAGCAAACGCTCTCGGTTTTTATTGATAGTCCAGGGGGTATCACGCTGGACGATTGCAGTGCAGTGAGTCGTCGACTGAGTCAAGTGCTGGATGAAATCGATCCCATTCAAGGGGCTTACCTGCTTGAAGTGTCTTCTCCTGGTTTAGATCGTCCACTTTTTACAGTGGCGCAATTTGAAAAATATGTAGGTAAACAAGTGCGTGTGGAAGTAAAAACTTCGATAAATGGGCAACGTCGTTTTAAGGGTAAGTTACTGAGTGTGACTTCGAAAGAGATAGGAATTGAAGATAGTCGCCAATTTGTTACCGTGCAGATGAATAATATTATTAAAGCGAATTTAATTCCTGAAGTGTAGGGACTGTTGACATTTCATTGAAATATCAACAGAGCCTAATTGGTTCTTGACGTGAGAGGCTAGCATCATGAATAAAGAAATCTTATTAGTTGTAGAAACCGTTTCTAATGAAAAAGGCGTAGCGGAAGACGTTATTTTTCAAGCGATTGAAGCTGCTTTAGAAATGGCAACTAAAAAGCGTTATGGCCAAGACATTGACGTAAAAGTAACGATTAATCCTAAGACGGGAGATTATGTTACGCTGCGAGTGTGGACAGTATTAGCAGATGATGCTGAAATTGAAAATCCGCAAACACAACTTACGGAAACTGAAGCCAAAGAAAGGGATCCTAACGCTCAGGTGGGCGGTGTCGTGACTGAAACGATGGAGTCAGTCGATTTTGGTCGTATTGCGGCGCAAAGTGCGAAACAAGTCATCGTGCAAAAAGTGCGTGAAGCAGAGCGCGCACAAGTGGTACAAGCTTTCCAAAGTCGCAAGGGAACATTGGTGTCTGGCGTCGTGAAGAAAGTAACGCGTGACAATATTGTCCTTGATCTAGGTAATAACGTAGAAGCTATTATTCCACGTGAAGAAATGATTCCAAAAGAAATGGTACGCACGGGTGATCGCTTGCGTGGTTACCTCTACGATGTGCGTTATGAGCCAAGGGGTGCACAACTTTTTGTAAGTCGTACACGCCCAGAAATGTTGGCTGAACTTTTTAAAATTGAAGTGCCTGAAGTGGGTGAAGAAGTGATTCAAATCATGAGTGTTTCGCGTGATCCTGGTTCACGGGCGAAAATTGCAGTTAAAACCAATGATGGCAGAATTGATCCTATTGGTGCTTGTGTGGGGATGCGAGGTTCGCGTGTCCAAGCTGTGTCGGGTGAGTTGGGCGGTGAACGCATTGATATCGTGTTGTGGAATGACAGCCCCGCTCAGCTGGTGATTAATGCGATGGCGCCTGCTGAAATCGCGTCTATCGTGATGGATGAAGATAAGCATGTGATGGACGTGGCCGTGAAAGAAGAGCAATTGTCTCAAGCCATTGGTCGTAATGGGCAAAATGTTCGATTGGCCACTCAGTTAACGGGTTGGACCATCAACGTGCTCACTGAAGAGCAAGCCAAATTGAAAATCGAATCTGAAAATAAAAATGTGCTACAACACTTTATTGAACGTTTGGGTGTGGATGAAGAAGTGGCGCAAGTATTAGTCGATGAAGGCTTTAGTTCATTAGAAGAAGTGGCTTATGTACCTGAAGAAGAATTGTTAGACATTGAAGGTTTTGATGAAGAGATAGTCGGTGAATTACGTCAGCGAGCTAAAGATTACTTGCTAACGAAAATGTTGGGTGGGGTGACTGCCAAAGAACCAGCGGAAGATTTATTGGCAATGGAAGGCATGACGCCTGATTTAGCGAAAAAACTCGCGAAAAGTGGCATTGCGACGATGGAAGATTTGGCAGAACAATCTGTCGATGATTTATTAGAGATAACAACTTTAACTACAGAAGAGGCGGGCCGTTTTATTATGGCGGCACGCGCGCCTTGGTTTGAAAAATAACATTTACCATAAAGATTTTTTGGGGAAAGCGGTATGACGGTGTCAGTAAGGCAGCTTGCGCAAGTGATTGGTGTCCCTGTTGAGCAATTGCTAAAACAGCTTGATGCAGCGGGAATCCAAAAGGGGACGGCGGACGATATTATTTCCGAACAGGAAAAAAGTCAGCTGCTCGAGCATGTAGCTCAGGCACCCAAAATCACATTGAAACGTAAAAGTGTGACGGCAGCAAAAACGATTCAACCGCGAGGACGAAGTAAATCCACGGTAAATGTGGAAGTGCGTCGAAAACGTACCTACGTTAAGCCCTCTGAGAAACAGGTGGAAGCTGAACCAATTGAAGCGGAGCAAGAAACATTGCTCGTTGTAGAAACAGCAGAACCTGTTGTAGACGTAACACCTGGGATAGTGTCAGAAAAAGAAAAAAGCAAAGAAAATATTGCACTTATTTCACCTGAACTTGCAGTGATTGAAGTTAAAAAAGAAGTGAAAGCACCTGCTACAGAAGAAAAAAACCTGAAAAAAGAAAAGTCGCATCCTGCCGCAAAACGTGCAGCGGAAGAAGAATCAGAGAAAAATCGTCGTGCGGCAGCAGCTGATAAAAAAGGCAAAGGTCGTGGTAGTGAAAAAAGCTCTGTTAATAAATATCGCCGTGGCTCTGATATCTTCATTGATGAAGATGAAGAGGGGGGTGATCAATCGCGTCCTCGTCGTCGTGGGGGTCGTTCACGTCGTGCTGCACCCCAGCTGATAAAACAAGAATTTGAAAAACCCATTGCACCCATTATTCATGAAGTGAGTTTGCCTGAAACCATTTCTGTGGCTGATTTGGCGCAGAAAATGTCGATTAAGGCGGCAGAAGTGATTAAGGTTATGATGAAGTTGGGTGTCTTGGCGACGATCAATCAAGTAATCGATCAAGATACGGCTGCCATTGTGGTTGAAGAAATGGGGCATATACCCAAGTTGAGCAAAGAAAATGAAGTGGAAACTACGCTCATCAGTGATCATGTGCGAGAAGGCGAGCGACATGTGCGTCCGCCTGTTGTGACCATCATGGGACACGTTGATCACGGTAAGACTTCCTTGCTAGATTATATTCGTCGTACCAAAGTAACGCAGGGAGAAGCAGGGGGTATTACCCAACATATTGGTGCCTATCATGTTGAAACACCCAAAGGGGTGATTACCTTTTTAGATACGCCAGGCCATGCTGCATTTACTGCCATGCGCGCGCGCGGTGCTAAAGCTACTGACATCGTTATCTTAGTGGTTGCAGCGGATGATGGCGTGATGCCACAAACCATTGAAGCAATTCAGCATGCCCAAGCTGCCAAAGTGCCCATCGTGGTGGCCATGAATAAAATGGATAAAAACACGGCTGATCCTGAACGTATTAAGAGTGAGCTGACCCAATACAATGTTATTTCAGAAGAGTGGGGCGGTGAATCGCAATTCGTGCCTATTTCTGCAAAGACAGGGTTAGGGGTGGACGAATTATTAGACGCTATTTTAGTGCAAGCTGAAATACTGGAATTAAAGGCACAAGTTGATGTTCCTGCGAAGGGTGTGATTATTGAATCACGCTTAGAAAAAGGACGTGGACCGGTTGCAACGATGTTGATTCAAAATGGTACCTTGAAAAAAGGGGACATTTTATTGGCGGGTCAAGTGTATGGACGTATCCGTGCTATGCAAGATGAAAGAGGTGAATCCATCGAGCAAGCGGGTCCTTCTATACCTGTCGAAATTTTGGGTTTATCCGATGTGCCTGTGGCTGGTGATGATGCTTTTGTGGTGCCTGATGAGCGCAAAGCTAGGGAAGTGGCGCTTTTCAGACAAGGAAAATTCCGTGAAGTGCGCTTGGCTAAACAGCATGCGATGAAGCAAGAAGCGGTGTTTGAACGCATGGGTGATTCGGGTATTAATACCTTGAATCTCGTGATTAAAGCTGATGTGCAGGGTTCGGCAGAAGCACTCAGTCATGCGATGTCACAGTTAGCGACAGAAGAAGTGAAAGTAAAAGTCGTGTCTGCGGGTGTGGGTGGAATAAACGAATCAGATGTTAACTTGGCAATCGCGTCAAAAGCCATCATTATCGGATTTAATGTGCGAGCTGATGCGGCTGCTAGACGTTTAGTGGAATCTGAAGGTGTGCGCATGCACTACTACAGTGTGATTTATGATGCCATTGATGATGTGAAAAATGTATTAAATGGCATGCTCACGCCTGAAGTAAAAGAACAAATTATTGGTTTGGCTGCAGTACGTGAAGTGTTCCATTCGCCTAAATTTGGTGCCGTGGCAGGGTGTATGGTCACGGAAGGTGTGGTGAGGCGTAGCAACCGTATTCGTGTGTTGCGAGACAATATTGTTATTTATGAAGGTGAACTAGAATCCTTGCGTCGATTTAAAGATGATGTGAATGAGGTAAGACAAGGGTTCGAGTGCGGTATCGCCGTTAAAAATTACAATGATGTGAAAGCAGGTGATCAGATAGAGTGTTATGAAACAGTTACTATTGCACGTGTTGTCACTGATAAAACGGCGTCAAGATAGGATTTGAGAAATGTCGAAAGAATTTACGCGTGCACACCGTGTTGCAGAAGTGATTCATCATGCTTTAGCTGAAATTATTCAACAAGAAATACCTTCTACGTCATTTGGTATGATCACGGTTTCTCAGGTAAAACTTTCTGCCAGTTTGGATCATGCCAGAATATATGTCACCATTTTAAATGATGACAAGGAAAATATTAAAAAAGCATTAGATTTGCTTGAAGAAAACACGAAACACTTGCGATATTTGTTGTCTAAAAAAATAGTGTTGCGTATCACGCCACAATTAAAATTTTATTATGATACCTCACTGACGCACGCGATAAAACTGACTGCTTTGATTGATGAAGCGTTGGAATCAGATAAAAAATTACATGAAGAAGAACCTAAATCGTCTTAAGACTTATTACCTTGCTTTTTTTACCCTCCGACTGTCATGTGTCTTCGCTCCTTTGGCCTGTCATTGCTTCCCTCCTCCATTCCGGGGCGACGTGGATTGCTTCGTCCACCCGCCATTATTAAAGGTATAAAAAATAAAATGATAAAACGTCACTACAATGATATTCACGGTGTCTTATTATTAGATAAACCAATAGGCCTGAGTTCTAATCAAGCCCTCCAAGCTGTTAAACGTCTCTATGCTGCAAAAAAAGCAGGGCATACGGGCAGTCTGGATCCTTTGGCGACGGGTATGTTGCCCTTGTGTTTTGGTGAAGCCACTAAATTTTCTCAATTTTTACTAGAATCTGATAAAACCTACGAAACCCGATTTAAATTGGGAGAAATGACAACAACAGGTGATGCTGAAGGTGAGATTATTAACACCCAGCAGGTGAGTGTTTCGTTAAAAGAGTTGTCTGCTGTGCTAAAAACGTTTCTAGGGCGTATTTCGCAAGTTCCTTCTATGTACTCTGCTTTAAAATATCAAGGCCAACCTCTTTATAAATTAGCGCGCCAAGGCATTGAGGTGCCGCGAGCTTCACGAGAAATAGATATCTTTGCCTTAGATTTATTAAATTTTGACTCACCCTTTGTTTCAATTAGGGTGCATTGCAGTAAGGGAACGTATATTCGAACGCTGGTAGAAGATATAGGTAAAGCCTTGGGTTGTGGTGCACATGTGACGGCATTGCGCCGCCTGACAGCAGGTCCTTATCAAGCTGAGCAGATGGTGTCGATGGCGCAGTTAGAGGAAAGTGCAAGCCAAGGCTTGCCTGCCTTGCTTGAACGATTGTTGCCTATTGAGACTTTGGTTAAAACTTTCCCCGTCATTAATTTAACCTCACTAACTACTTTATGTCTGCGTCGCGGGCAGGCTGTATTAATTCCTCATGCGCCGTTAGAGGGTTGGGTGCAATTAAATGACAAAGACGGTCGTTTTTTGGGCTTGGGAGTTGTTTTATCTGATGGCCGCATTGCGCCTAAGCGATTGGTTAGGGATACTGGTAAAGTTTGCTTATAACGGCTTATTGAGGAACATTTATGAACCTAGATCAAACCTTACTTGTCTATTTTTTACAGGCAGGGGCTGTCGTTAAAACAGTGATGGGCTTGTTGTTGATTGCCTCACTCGTTTCATGGACGCTTATTTTTCAGCGCTCTCAATATGTCAGACAAGGTAAGCGTGTTTTTGCTGATTTTGAAAATCAATTTTGGTCAGGTGTGGATTTGGCCAAACTTTACCATCAATTTAAAATTCAGCGTATTGAACCTGATGGGATCGGTGGCATATTTTTTGCGGGATACCGCGAATTTTTGAGGTTACGTCAACAAGCTACTGTTGATCAAGAAATTGCTTTTCAATCCATGATGCGTGCTATGCGTGTTGCCACCACCAAATATATCGCACGTCTTGAAGCTAACTTACCTCTTTTGGCTACCATTGGTTCTGTGAGCCCCTATGTGGGTTTGTTTGGCACCGTGTGGGGTATCATGACATCTTTTCATGCTTTGGGCAGTGTGCAACAAGCCAGTATTGCGATGGTGGCGCCAGGTATTTCTGAGGCTTTGATCGCCACAGCGATGGGCTTATTTGCTGCCATTCCTGCTGTTGTCGCCTATAATCGTTTTACAGCTGAAATTGATCGACTCTTGACTCAGTACGAAACTTTCCAAGAGGAATTTGCTACGTTAATGCAGCGGCAATTGATCACGAATGCAGTGGTTGACGAAGTATAACGGAGAATACGAGGGTGAGAAGAAATAATCGACGACGCTCCATCGCTGAAATTAATGTGGTGCCTTACATCGACGTCATGTTGGTGCTGTTAGTGATTTTTATGATCACCACGCCTTTGCTTTCAGAGGGAGTGAAGGTAAATTTGCCAAAAACAACGGCGGAAAAATTGGTGCCACAGGAGACACCTCCTTTGGTGATCAGCGTGGATGCTGCGGGAAAATACTATATTAACGGTGTGTCCGAGCCAAAAAAACCTTTAGAGGCAGCTGAATTGGTTGAAAAAGTAAGCTATGTCATGCACAAAACAAACGCAAGTGTGCCAGCTGTGCTTATTAAAGGTGACAAGGATGTAGATTATGGCAAAGTTGTGCAAGTGTTTGTGCTACTGCGACAAGCGGGTGTCAATAACGTAGGTTTGGTCACAGAACCTTTGTAATGAGTACAGACTGAAGTGAGATGTGATAATGAAAATAAATTACAAATCTTCCCTGATGTATTCTTTTCTGCTTCACCTCTTAGTGTTAAACTTTTTCTTCCTTAATTTAACGTTTTTTTCTAGAACAAATTATGTTACTGAGTCTTCTGTGATGAAGGCCGCTTTGGTAGAAATACCCAAACCTGTCGTCAAAGCAGCGAATATAAAAAAAGAAATTTCTTTTGCTAAAGAAGAAAAAAAAATTCAGCCTATGCATGAATTACCCAAACCTAAACCTGAGGAAAAGGTACCTGATCCACAAGCCATTAAAATTGAAAATAAAAAAATATTGAAGGAAAAACCCAAGCCTGTTGAAAAAATGACACCTGAAAAACCAGTGCTGAAGCCTGTGCTTGTTGAAAAAACAGCGCGGGTGAAAACACCAAAAGCTCAAAAAAATATGGAAGAAAAATTATGGGCACAGCAGTTGGCAGATGAAGATAAACAATTGACGGAAGCCAAAGCACAGCAAGCGCAGGGTGTGATAAATAAATACAATGCTTTGATTTTGCAAGCTATCCGAGAACAATGGGTGTTGCCAGAAAATTACCCGGCTGAATTAAATTGTGAATTGCTTATCAGTTTAAAAGCAGGTGGAGGAGTACAGGATGTGCAGTTAACAAAGAGCAGTGGTAATGAGGGATTTGATCGTTCCGCTCGTGCTGCGGTATATAAAGCTTCACCCTTGCCTGTTCCAACAGACGTTGAACTTTTTAATCAAATGAAAGAAATTAATTTAGTGGTTAGACCCTAAGAGAATTGACTATGAACGTATTTTATAAAAAATTTATCCCTGTTTTTGTTTTTCTTGTATTGCTGCCTTTTAGGGCGGAAGCTATTTTAAATTTGGAATTAACACAGGGTTTGGTGAGTGCTTTGCCCATTGCGATCGTGCCTTTTGCAGGGCAAACACATGAAGTAACTGCATCAGATAATGTGGCAGGTGTGGTGATGGCAGACCTGCAAAACAGTGGCCGTTTTAAAGCTTTGCCCACGTCTTTAATGAAACAGTTTCCTTCTTCTGCGCAAGATCTTGATTTGAATCAATGGAAAGAATTAGGTGTAGATGATGTGGTTGTTGGAACAGTCAAACCCGTGGCGGGTGACAAAGTACAGCTGGAATTTAGTTTGTTTGATGTGTACAAAACAGAAGATGCTAAAAAAAATCCGGCTATACTGACGCAAACATTCACGGTACCTGCTAAAGACATACGGCGTGCAGCGCATCACATCAGTGATTTGATTTATGAACAATTAATAGGTCAGCGTGGTATTTTTTCTACGCGAATAGCGTATGTGATGGCAAAAAGACGCGGAGAACAACGAGGGTATCGTCTAGAAGTTGCCGATGCTGATGGATACAACCCTAAAGCCATTTTAATTTCGCCCGAGCCGATCATGTCGCCGGCTTGGTCTCATAATGGGCGTAAGTTAGCTTATGTCTCCTTCGAAAATAGAAGGGCTGAAATATACGTGGCAGATGTGATGACGGGTGAACGCCATAAAGTGAGTGCTTCACCAGGCATTAATGGTGCGCCTGCTTGGTCGCCGGATGATAAAAAATTGGCGGTAGTTTTATCCAAAGGTGGGTTGCCCAAAATTTATATTTTAGATTTGACGACGCAACGTTTTATGCCGCTGACATCAGGACCAGGAATTGATACAGAGCCGCATTGGTCACCCGATGGACGAACACTCATTTTTACCTCAGATCGTGCTGGAGGGCCTCAAATTTATCGTATTTCGGTCAGTGGTGGCCAAGCCCAACGCCTGACTTTTTCGGGTCCTTATAATGCGAGGGCTTCTTTTGCTGCAGACGGTAAAAAAATAGTGATGCTACATCGTGCAGATGAAGGGTATACCGTGGCTGTTCAAGATTTATCTTCGGGTGCGGTGCAATTATTAACACGTTCAGGAAGAGATGATTCACCGAGCGTGGCACCTAATGGTGCAATGGTGTTGTATGGTAACGAATACGGTAATCTAGGCGTAGTATCCGTTGATGGTAGAGTGCAATTGCGCTTACCTGCGCGTGATGGTGAAGTACAGTCACCTGCCTGGTCGGGATTTTTATCTTAAATCTAAAGAGAGAGGAAAAAACATGAAAAGAAAAGTTATTTGCTGGATGTGCTTGGCGGTGGCAACAGGCATGGTAGGGTGTACGACAGTCAATGATCCGGGTGCAAAGTGTCTGGTCACAGAAGGTCAGTCGGGTGTAGAAACCGCAGGTTTGGGTGCGGATGAAGGTTTGTCGGGTGGGGGCGCACGTTCTACCTGTTCTTTGAAAGTGGAAGATCAAGTCTATTATTTTGATTTTGATCGCAGCGACATTCATCCTGAAGACAGGGCATCGATTGATGTGCAAGGCCGTTACCTTGCGTCACACCCGGGCGCACATGTGGTGTTAGAAGGTAACACAGATCCGCGAGGTAGCCGTGAATATAATGTGGCTTTAGGTGAACGTCGCGCAAAGAGTATCGCCAATATCTTGCGCTTGGATGGAGCGACGACTGATCAGGTGACCGTAGTGAGCTACGGTGCTGAAAAATTAGCTTCACCTGGGCATACTGAAGATGCTTATGAACTCGATCGTCGTGTTAACTTAGTCTACGAGGAAAAATAATGCATCCTAATTCTCGATGGAACGTGAAGGGTATCGCTTTATGCATGAGCTTGGGGTTATACACGCCACTATCACTGGCTGAAGTGCCCGTGGTAGACGAAAGTGTACAAATGGAATCAGATGGCGCGGTTCGTTCTTCTTCTGAGGCAGTGGCGAGTGAATCAGGCAGCGAATATTCACTTGACTCTCGTGTGTCTCGATTAGAAAAACAATTGAGCTCTCGCAGCCAGGTGGATGCCTTGTCGCAGATCGAAGAATTGCGACGTGAGGTAGCTGATTTGCGTGGGCAGATCGACGTGATGAACCATCAAGCACAACAAAGTATTGCGCCAAAACAGGAGGTGGCACCACCCAGCGTGACTGAAAAAGCGGCGCCTGTTGTAGCAGCGCCTACATCTGCACCTGCAGCCACACCACCCGCTGCGGCTGATCCTAAAGAATTAGAGATGTATCAAAAAGGTTATGAAGCGATCAAGGCCAAAGATTTTGATGAGGCAAAAGAAGCTTTTCAAGCTTACCTTGATCAATATAAGCGAGGTAATTTTTCAGGTAATGCACATTATTGGTTGGGCGAAATTTATTTGCATCAAAATGCCTATGCCAAATCGGCAGCGGAATTTAATCAAGTGACCGCTAATCCGAAAAACGCGAAGTACCCCGAGGCGATGTTAAAGTTGGGATTTTTGTATTACCAGCAATCAAATTGGGATCAAGCGCGTAAACAGCTGGAGCTAGTCAGACAAAAATTCCCCGGTACAACGGTTTCTACCCTAGCCGGTGGCCGCTTGCAAGAAATGACGCAGCAGGGGCATTAATGTGCGGAGATGGCAGCAGCCGTCGGGGTGGCTGTATCCGTGCTAGATGAAAGTAGGTCGGGTGGGGCAGATCGTGTCTGCATTCGTTTCTTCACTTGTCTCATGAATCCGAAATGTTCTGCTACGGTCTCTAGCGCCACTACTTCTTCTAGTAAATCGCGTCTTAGAGCAAGGTTGTGCGCCTCCATCGCGATTAAATTAATACGAGCTTGTCGCTTACGAGCTTGTCGCTGGAGAACATCATTATCTGGATACTGAGTCTCCGCATCGGCGGTAGAGGAGTTGGAGCGCTGGTTAGCGAGCGCTGCTTGTGTTCGCGTAGGGCTCTGCTGTGGTTGTGGCTGAAGTGCTGCTTCTTGTTGTTGCTCTAAACCCTTAAGATGAACGTTCATCTTATCTATCTTGTGTTGTGTATCGCAAGCGCGCATGGAAAAAGCAATGGCCATGGCGAGTGCGACGAGGGTGGCGAGTGCCAATAAAACTAAGCCAACAGGGCCTATGCTCAGAAGGGAGGCGACGCCTACCGCTAAAAATGTAATAAAGATGGGTGACACCACGACTAATCCCAATATACCAACAACGCCACCCAGTGAATAAAGTGCGTGTTTTCGTTCCGCTTTCTCTAATGCTTCTTTTTGTCGTTTGATTCTTTCAGTTAAGGATAATGCTGGTTGGGGGGCAGCTATGGAGTTTGCAGCTGTTGTATCTGCAGCAGAGGGTCTGGCTGTGGGCATGGTATTCTCCAGAGACATTCTTCGTATTGCTTCTTTTGACTTTTTGATTCTTTCAGCTAACGTATCTGCAGCAGAGGGTCTGGCTGTGGGCATAGTATTCTCCAGGGAAATTTGAAAGATATCTACGCCTCGAATTCGAGGCGTAGATATTGTACATTGTTTTTTGTGTATGGGTAAGGATGAGGTAAAATGGATTTTTTTGTACCTCTTGTACCTGAAGAACTGCCATAAAATGACGAACAAAGTGCGTATTACCGAAATTTTTCATTCTCTTCAGGGAGAAACATCGCGGATGGGCTTGCCGACCGTCTTTATTCGTTTGACAGGTTGCCCTTTACGCTGCGTTTATTGCGATACATCCTATGCTTTTAGTGGCGGAACTCTGTGGGAAATAGAAGCCATACTGGCAGAAACGAGAAAACAGGGTACTTCGTATGTAACAGTGACAGGTGGAGAGCCTTTAGCGCAGAAATCCTGTTTGTCTTTGTTAAAAAAATTAAGTGATGAAGGGTTTCATGTTTCGCTTGAAACAAGCGGGGCTTTGTCTGTGGCTGAAGTGGATAAACGTGTTAAAAAAATCATTGATGTAAAAACACCTGATTCGGGTGAATCGGCCCGTCATTTATTTGAAAATTTTAATTATCTCCTGCCTTATGATGAACTCAAGTTTGTTATTTGTTCTCGGGCGGATTATGACTGGTCTAAAGAATTGATCCAGCGTTATCACTTGCAGCATAAAGCGCATTTATTATTTTCACCCAGTTATCAACAACTGCCTGCTGCGGATTTGGCAGCTTGGATTTTAGAAGATAAATTGGCGGTACGTATGCAGTTACAATTGCATAAATTGATTTGGGGTGAGGGAAGTAGACGCTAGGGTCTTGTTTACAATTCGCTAGTTAGAATTGTAAACAACCCCTAAGTGTTTGTCATACCCAAGGTGGTTGGGTTGGGGGGAGCGTGAGGCGAGGTGGAGAGTAAAGTGGGCGGGTGTGGTTGCACGGCTACCCTGTTTGTGGGGACCTCTGTCGGTATGAAAGTGGGTTGAGCAACTAAGAGCGCTACTTCCCTTTCAAGTGTCGCGAGTTCTCTTTCAATTTGTTGTACTTCTTGTATGGTATGGTGAGCTTTGGTGGCAAAAAAAGATCCCATGGTGAGCATGCAAAGTGTAAACAGAACGCAGACATAGAGTGTAGCAGGGGGGGTGTCTATGACCCCAAGTGTATGTAAGGCGAGCACAAGTGTGGTTAAAAGTGTGCTTGAACCAGGTATGAGTAGTACAAGTAATCCTAGATCTCGCCGTTGTTTTGTTTCAAACAATTCTTTTTTTTTCGCTTCTATTTCTGCCATTTTTTGTTCACGCACAGTTGTCATGGTTGTTGGCCTCAGGGTGGGGGCTGAGCTGTCTAATCGAGTGTTTGTCGATAACGTTTAATACCAAGTACTAACACAAAAATGAAAAATAGAAGAATGGCGCCCACGCTATGGCTGATGGCAAGTACGCCATTTCCTTTTAACATAATACCGCGAACAATGAGCAGAAAATGGGTGAGAGGGAGGGTGTTGCCCAGGGTTTGTGCCCAGTCTGGCATGCCGTGGAAGGGGAACATAAATCCAGATAACAAAATAGACGGTAGGAAGAAGAAAAAAGAAAGTTGCATGGCTTGTAATTGATTTTTGGCAAGGGTAGAAAAGGTGAGCCCCACCGCGAGATTAGCAGCAATAAAAGGAAGGCAAGAGACAAATAAAAGAAGAACACTGCCATTGAAAGGAACATCAAATAAATAGTAAGCCGCGAGTAGAATCAGTACGACTTGAATATAGCCCACAAAAATATAAGGGATCAATTTTCCTAGCATGACTTCGAGTGGTCTCACAGGCATGGCGAGTAAACTTTCCATGGTGCCGCGTTCTCGTTCTCGAGTAATGGCTAACGAGGTGATCACGACCATGGTCATGGTGAGCACAACGCCGAGCAATCCAGGCACAATATTAAATTGAGTGATGCGTCCAGGATTGTATTTGGGTTGAATGATTAAGTTAACAGGAGGAGGTTCACTTTTTAAATAACTTAAACTGCCTGAAAAATGTTGTCCAAATGAATCGATGATCATTTGGATGGCACTGATGGCATTGCTCGTTGCAGCGGGATCAGTGGCATCGGCTTCAACCAGTAATTCTGGCTTTTCAGCGCGCACCAACTTTTGAGAAAAATCAGGGGGAATACAAATAATAAATTGAGCTTGCCCTGTTTCTAACAACCAATTTGCTTTCTTGTTGCTCATATTGCCAGGCAAAATTTTAAAATAAGCAGAATTTTGGAAGTCATTGATGAGCGTACGTGTGAAGCTACTGTCGTCAGCTGCAACGACCGCAGTCGGTAAATTTTTAGGATCGCTGTTAATGGCGTAACCAAATAAAACTAATTGAATAAAAGGAATGCCAATGATCATTGCGAAGGTGAGTCTGTCGCGTTTCATTTGTGTGAATTCTTTCGAAATAATGGCGAGTAAGCGTTGCCATGAAAAGAGAGAGTTCATTGGTCACCTTTGGGTGGGTGAGTGTGTGGTGTGAAGGGTTGGTTAAGTGGGTGAGCCGTGCTGTCCACCAAACTAATAAAGGCATCTTCGAGTGTGGAAGGCATGTGTTGCCAGTTTTTATTTTTATAAGGTGCAATGGCGTATTCAAGTTGTGTTTCATTTTTCCCACTGACATGCAATTTGTTTCCAAAAAAAACGACTTGATCCACGCCAGGTTTGTTTTTTAATTTTTCTTCGAGTGGAGCGAGGTTGTCACCTGAAACCACCCAAGTGGTTAAATGAGCCTTTTGAATAATTTGACTAATGCTGCCTTCTGCGAGGAGATCGCCATAAGAAATATAAATTAATTTTGTGCAACGCTCGGCTTCATCCATGTAATGTGTACTGACTAAAGTGGTGATACCTTGTTTTGAAAGTGCGTAGATATCATCCCAAAAATCACGCCGTGCTTTTGGATCAACGCCTGCTGTGGGTTCATCGAGCAATAATAATTTAGGGTGATGCAATAAGCAGCCTGCAAGGGCTAGGCGTTGTTTCCAGCCACCTGATAAAGCGCTGACAAGCTGATTGCGTTTGTCCAATAAATTATAATTTTTTAAAGCCTGTTCGATTTGGATTTTTCGATCAGGGATGCCGTAGGTGCGTGCAATAAAATCTAAGTTTTCATAAGCGGTTAAGTCTTGATAGAGGCTAAAACTTTGCGTCATGTAGCCAACTTGTTTTTTGATTTCATAAGATTGAGTTAATATGTCGTAACCCAGGCAGGTTCCTGAACCTGCTGTAGGAACCATGAGGCCACACATCATGCGCAGTGTGGTGGTTTTGCCGCTGCCGTTTGGACCTAAGAAACCACAAATTTCACCTTGAGTGACCTGTAGACTAAAATCTTTGACAGCGACGTGTTGTCCAAATTGTTTTTTTAAGTGTCGAACGTCGATGACAATGTTTTTGTTCTTCATAAGTCAATATCAATCGGTTGTCCTGGGTGGAAATGTTTAGCTGTGTCTGCGGGTATAGAAGCGCGCACAAGGTAAACTAACTTATCACGTGTGTCTTTGCTGTAGATGACGGGAGGTGTGTATTCTGCTTCGGGCGAAATATAACTGATGGTGGCAGCTGTGCGTTTGCAGTGGTCACAAGAAAAATGGATTTCTTGATTTAATGTAAGTTGGCTGAGTAATGCTTCGGGTACATAAAATAATACTTTTATGTTTTCAGGCGCTAAAATCGCCAAGACAGGGGTATTGGCTTGTACTTTTTCGCCCACACGAAAAAAGACATCAAACACTTGTCCGCTCACAGGGGCAGACATGGTTTTTTGGGCTAAGGCCCAATGAGATTGAATATAGTCTGCTTGGGTGGCGGCAAGTTGCTGTGATTTGCTGGAAAAGTCTGTTTGTGCTTGATCTAAGCTGGCTTTGGGGGTGGCTTGTTTTGCATACAAGGTGTGTTGGCGTTCATATTGTAATTTTGCAAAAGCTGTTTGTGCTTGGAGATCAGCAATATTGGCTTGCGTGGCCTCTGTGCTTGCTTTTTCAGGTTCCGGATCTAATTTGTAGAGCAAGGTATCCTTCGAAATAACCTGTCCGCGTTGTACAAATAAATTAAATAAGGTGCCAGATACGCCACTGGCTATGTAGGTATATTCTCCTTCAATGTAACCTGATAAATGATGTTTGCCGTCTGAGCACCCTGTGACAAACAGAGCTAACAAAAAAACAGGGAGAAAGAAATTCATGAGATTAGGAGCCTTGTTGTCGTAGCACTAAAATTTCTTTATTTAGAAAATAATTTAAGAATGTTCTGATGAATACCACAATGCACAAAATGCCTACGGAGTAATAATCCGGTGCCATGGTGGTTTCAAGGATGTCAGCTGCCACGATGAATTCTAAGCCCAGAGTAATAGATTGCCCAAGTTGCAATCGCACATCGTCCATTTGTCGTGGAATATTGCTGTCAAACGGAGTGAATCGTACGACGCAATATCGTCCTGCTGCTAAAACAGAACCAATCAAAATCACGACTGTGCCAATTAAAGAAATTAAATTTTTGATAGCAAATAAAATAAAATCGACGCCTGCGAGTGTGGCGATGTTGTTGTGATGACCGGCGAGGTATTGAAGAAAGAAGTCCATAAGCTACCCTCCTTTTAAGAAAAAATCCCCATAATACCTGACACCAATCCAAATAAAGCGGTGACACCTAAAACAATGCCTGTGAACAGTGCGTAAGGACCTTTCAGACGATGAGAGTCAGGCAGTGCTTTCCAGGCTAGCATATATAAAAACCCTAATACAATGGGAAGTAATAAGGCATTCATGACTTCAACAGCAATGCTTAAATCCACGAGGTTAAGGCCAGAGGCAACGATAATGCCGCTGACAATTAAAGCAATACTGTAAATGCTGTAAAACCAGGGTGCTTCACGAGGGTGATCTTGTAAAGAACGTCGATATCCCATGACTTCACCCAAACCCCAGGCAGCCGTGAGTGTTACCACGATGGTGGCTACAAGGGAGGCGCCCATCATGCCCAGTGCAAATAAGGTATTGCCCACGGTTTTGCCGAGCGAAGGGATGAGCGCTTGAGTAATGTGTTGAACACTGTCTAAAGGGGTTGGTGTTTTGCCTAGGGTGGCTGCAGTGGTGACTAGAATAGCCGCCATGATGAGCTGTGTGATAAAAGCACCCAAGGCGGTATCCCAACGTGCAGCGCGAAGGTGTTTGGCAGAGAGACCTTTGTCCAGCAGCGCAGATTGTTGATAAAAAATCATCCAAGGCATAATGACTGCCCCAATGTTGCCTGCAGCCAGATAAAGGTAATCTCGATTGTGCCAAGGAATTTGTAAAAATTGTGTCTTTATATCACTAAGATCAGGATGTGCTTTGATGGCCACCCATAAAAAAACCAATTCAAATGCACCAATAAAAAGTGCAATGAGTTCAACCGAACGATAACTGCCTGTCCAAGCTAAAAAAACCAGAAAAGTGACGGTGGCAATCATGGTTTGCCAAACAGGGATGCCCGCGAGTGAACCCACGCCTGCTAAACCACTCAGTTCCGTGATGAGTGCGCCCAAACAGCATACCAAGAGTGTGATGACAGAAATCCATGCCCAAACGAGTCCAAATTTTTCTTTGATGAGTTCGCCATGGCCTTTGCCCGTGACCAAACCGAGTCGAACTGTCAGTTCTTGGGCCACGAATAGAATGGGCATGAGAATGAATTGCAAGATAAGTAACCTGTATCCCCAGACAGATCCGCTTTGAGCTGCCACAATCACGCTGCCCGCATCTGTGTCTGCCAGCATCACAACAATGCCTGGACCAAAAAGGGAGAGCCAAAGCGGCCAGGTAGAGCGTTTTTTGAGATGAGGGGTGTATTTTTTAGGCATGAGGTGAGTTCAAAATAATTGGAATAAAAACGAAGGAATCGCGCTGCGCACGATCCCTTCGAGTACAAGGGGTATCAGTATTCTAACAACGATGTGCTTTATTTGCATTTAGCCTTCAAAATTTTTGGCTACAAAATCCCAGTTAACGATTTGCCAAAATTGTTCGAGGTATTTGGGGCGTAAGTTACGATAATCAATGTAGTAAGCATGTTCCCAAACGTCGCAGGTTAATAAGGCTGTTTTTCCTTCCGTCATAGGGGTACCTGCATTGCTTGTACTTTGCAGGGCAAGTTTACCTTGAGCATCTTTTACTAACCATGCCCAGCCAGAACCAAAAGTGGCAATGGCTAATTTAGAAAATTCTTCTTTAAAGGTAGCAAAAGAGCCGAAGGTATTTTCGATGGCGTGGCGTAAGTTACCTTGTGGTTCACGTGATGAGTGTGGTGTTAAGCAATGCCAATAAAAAGTATGGTTCCAAACTTGTGCTGCGTTATTAAAAATGGGGCCAGTGGCTTTTTTGATGATCTCTTCCAGGGAAAATTGTTCAAATTCCGTGCCAGGGATAAGTTTGTTGAGATTGTCGACATAGGCTTTATGGTGTTTGCCGTAATGGTATTCCAATGTTTCGCCAGATAGGTAAGGTTCCAAGGCTTGAAGCTCATAAGGAAGAGGGGGTAAGGTGTGTGTCATAAAGTAAGTGTCCCTGTTAGATAAGTAAGAAGGCTGTGATTTTACAGAAAAAAGACTAAACTTACAGGCGTATCGTGCCAGTATGAGGGTGATTTTTTTCATTTAGGATTGAACCATGTTTAATTATCTCTCGATTCGGGTTGTTAATTTTTTATCATTTCTTGCCATTGTGGGTTTGTTGGGGATGGCAGTGTATTTGCAGCGCGTACTCAGCTTGGAACCTTGTTCTTTGTGTATCCTCCAACGCTTAATTTTTATCTTGTTGGCGTTTGTTTTTTTGGTGGGTGTGGTATTGCCCACTCGCTTATGGGTAATACGTATACATGCCGTGTTTGTTGTGATGGTGGCTATTTTGGGTCTGGTAGCAGTAGGTCGACAACTTTGGCTCATTTATTTTGCTACAACGGTTACGCCCTGTGGAGTGGATTTTAATTACTTGCTTGCTAATCTGCCTTGGCATGAGTTGTTGCGACAAATGTTGGAAGGGGGAAGCGATTGTACCAAAGAGACCTGGCGTTTATTCGGGGTAGGGCTGCCTGAATGGTCTGGGTTGGCGTTTCTCTTCTTTTTGGGAATAGGTGTGTGGCAATTCATGAGGGTGGAAGGAGTTGTTCGGCTGCAGCAACTAAAAAGTAAGTTGTAATGTGGATACCCATTGCACCTATTGATGCAATGGGTATATACCTCTCTTACCTGAAGATGCGAACTCTCGCTGCGTTCTGAGGGCGATCTTGAGACGATCGTGAT
>JACREE010000063.1 GCA_016218405.1 Gammaproteobacteria bacterium | reverse complement strand
TTAATTCGTCACCAGTCTCAAACATCAAGCGTTTTTCGAATAGGTAATTTATTATTTCTATGTGACCGAGTTGGATGGCGGTGTGTGCTGCACATTTTAATGCTGCGCTTGGCTCTTCAGAACAATGGTGCCATAAAATATCGCCATGAATGGCCCACTCTCTCTGGCAGGCTGCTTCCAGACCTACAAGATCATTAGCTTCTGCCAAAGGAACAAAATGCTCACAGCCATACTCATTCAGATCGCAGGATAACATTGGAGCGGGCATTTTGGACGTGCTGCTTTCATCTGGTAAGCCAACTGCCTGATTGATGATGCTGAGAACTTCGAGTGGAAGGATGCCTACCCGTTCTGATGCTGCATTACCTTCAAAGTTAAACCTAAGTAGGCTTTTTAGAAAAGTCCGTTGGCGCTCCCTCACAATCAGCTGAAGCTTTTGATGTTGTTCTGCGTTGTGTACTCTGATATTGACTATTGGACTACGGCGAATAGCCTCTTCTAATTGAATGAATTGCTGGGAAGTAAATGGATGTTCCACTAGGATGGGCCTTGCTGGTCTACTGCTGTGACTGTCGCGGCAGTATGTATTTCTTTCTCGCAAATCTAGACTAAGTGGCGATGTGCAATTTTGGATAGCATGGCATAATCTTACCCACTGTGTGGGAGAAAACTCATCTAATTGATTATCTCTTAAAACGAGAGTAAGGGGGCAACGACTATTTTCGATAGCGTTACACAAGGATTCCCAGCAAGCAGGATCTAGTTTTTCAAGTCCATTTTTCCATAGACTTAGTGTCAGGGGTTGTGTGCGGCTTCGGGTAAGAGCTGGGAAGTGCTTCCAAAAGTCAATACCTAGTTTTGCAAGATTGTTATTACATAAATCGATACTGGATATTGTATTGTGTTGCATAAAGGCATCGAAAAGCATCTCCCATCTTTCAGGTGATAACAGATTAAGCTCGCATTTCCAAAGATTGATCTGTGCAGGAGCGGGGAGTGAACTGATAAGGATACATAATTGCAAAAAATCTTCGTTAGAAGCAAGACTAAGAAACTCACCCAATATGAGCAAACGCGATTTATCACGCTTGTCGACGGGCCCGGCGCCTACTCTGTCATGTTCCAGCATATCGCCAAGGGAAGTATAATCAATTCCTTGCAATCGAAACACAAACGAACCCTCCGAGGGCCTGAAAAAAATAGTAGGATGCCCTGATTATAGCATGTCTTAGCATGGGGGTAATTATACTTCACGCGCATGAAGTATATCATGGTTTTCTATGTGAGATTTTCATCCGGTCAGGGTAAACACATCTAAATTTTAACAATATCAATAAGTTATTGTATATTTCCCTATTTTTAAGGGAATAAAGGCATGTTAACAGGAGTATTTGTTGGAAGATTGTGGCGCTCAGTAAAATATGAGTATGTTTATTTACATGAATGGGAACGTGTTATGGATGCACGAAAAGGATTAAAAAAATATTTTAATTTTTATAATAACAAACGACCTCATCAAAGTTTAGAAGGTCAAACACCCAATTCAGTGCATAAAATGATAACAAAAATCGGAGAGAATTGGCTCTTAACTTTTGAAAAAAAATGGTCTGGATTTTTCGCCCGCTTTACTAGTAGCAATCTCTGACATTTAATCGTTTCCATTTGATAGCAACTCTCTAAGAAGAAAAAAGATCTTCCAAATCAACATTCCCATCAATCATATCTTCTGCGTAAAAATTATTCTTAATTTTATCTACGGTAATGAATGCTAAGAAAATTTGTTTTTTTGTTCGAGTTCGTTTCTTAAAGATCTCCACTTTCCTCTTTAAATCGTCTATATAATCTTTAACAAGAACATATGGTTTATTAGAGTACTTAATTTCACAAAGTGTTATAGCATTATCTCTCCTGTCAAAAAGCAAATCAATTTGTGCTCCACGCTCATCCTCCCTTTTACTGGGGATATAACGCCAGCTGTCTGCTATGGCTGTAGGTGATATTTCAAGTCTCTTTCTAATCTCACTCAGGTGCTTATAACAAACTGCCTCAAACGCGTAACCACTCCATGTATTCCAAGCAGGCGTATTTTGAAGTTCCTGCCAGTTACCCTTTTCTAAAGATCGTTCTTGCAAAGTCTGTTTTATGGGCTCAATCCAGGAAAAATAAAACAATGTGTACTCATCTATCAGTCGATAATAAATACCTCTCTTTTTATGCAGATGGGGTTTAAAACTTATAATAAAATCTGCTTGCTCTAGTGATTTTAGTCTTTCTAATCCACCCTTCCCTTTTAGAGATTTTTCTAATTTTTTTAATAACTCTTCTTGGCCAATACCATATCGTGATTCGGCAATAATTCTTAATATTTCAATATAGGATTCTGGCTTTTCAAAAAGTGATGAAAAAAGCTTATCAAATTCCTCCAATAGCAAGCTTTTTTTACTAAAAGCTAGTCTCTCTATTATTTGAGTTGCTGATTTCCCCTTATCTATATACTCCAAGTAATAAGGGACCCCTCCCGTTACCATGTAAATAGATAATATCTGTGTGTCACTGAGATTGATTTTTTTACTTTTAAGAAAATCTTTGGTTTCTGCTAGCTTAAAAGGGCTCAAGTGAATTTGATGGGTAATGCGGTTATGTAAACCGCCTTTATTTTCAATGATCTTATTAATTATCCAGGAAGAAGAAGACCCACACACAATTAGCTTAATTCTTTTGTCATCTGACCAATACTGATTCCAGTAATAGTCTAAGTTCTGCAGTAGTTTTGATCTGCTGGTCGCCATCCAGGGAAGCTCATCAAAAAATAAAACAATTTTCCTATTTTTTGATACGTTTTGTATGGCGTTTGTTAAAAGCTCAAATGTTGCATTCCAATTCGTCTTACTCTCCAAAGGCGCATTGTTATAAAATGTTTCTGATATTTGTTTGGTGAAGTTCTTTATTTGATCCGATATCGCGCCATCTTTCATGCCGGTTACTTTAAAAAACACGATATTCTTGTCTTTAAAGAATTGTCTAATTAAAAAAGTTTTTCCGATACGTCGTCGACCATAAATAGCCAAAAATTCTGGTCTGTTAGAAGCCAGCATTTCTTCCAAAGTATCTACTTCATCCTTTCTACCTAATATACTACCGTTCATCTTATCTCACTTGTCTTGTCCTTCACCTTTGAAGAATATTATAAAGTGAAGTACAAATCAACTTCCCACCCTGTCCTTCACTTTATGGAAACTCTATAAAGTGAAGGACAAAGCATGGCGGCTATGCCAGATAAGCCAAATAGCCAACTTTAATGGGGACGACAGACCCTAAAATGCGGAGGTCATGATGGTTTTAAGATATCGTTGTGGTTATGCGCTCATTCCAGATTAATGTTCACAACAAGCATCCTGTTCATTTGGTTCGTCTATATTTGATGTTTTTTCGTTAGGTAATTCAAACCAATAGTGAGCAACCACGGCATGATGATTAATCCATTTGTTTTTTTCATCGACATAAACAGAAAATAGCGGACTTTTATCGGGTGGGTTTTTGATAAGTTCAGAGTAACTTTCTTTTAATGGCGCGGTGCCGATACCCATTAAATATAATTTCCCTTTATTTCGGGATGGGTCTATTACAAAATCCTTGTGGTTCAATAGCTAATGCACTATTAAATTTGCTAGACATATTTTGAAAGGCAATGAGCGCTGTTAGTTCAAGAATAGCGTTTTCATCAAAATGATTTTTTAATACGTTAAAGCAATCATCATCAACGTGTTGTGAGGAATTTGTCATTTGTTCCGCATAAAGTAACGCTGCTTTTTCAGAATCTGAAAACAATAGAGAGTCTTTCCAGTTTTCCAGTTGTTGGCACTTATCATAAGTGTTAGCTCGTTTGATATAAGTTGCCGAATTAACATCAACACAAAATGCACACCCATTAATTTGAGAAACGCGGACGCTAATGAGTGATCGCAACGCTGGAGGAATGGGGGAATTTTTTCTATCAAGCACACCATAAACACTGGCCACGGCAATGAAAAGTTTAGGCAGACGCACCCAGACAAGCGCCGGTTCCAGATATTGACCGTATTTCTTTTTTTGATGCCAAAAAAAGGGTTTTAAATACCAAGGCGTTTTTTGAATGGTTGAACTAGTGAGTCGCATGAGGGTTTCCTTCTACGTGACCGTGGAATTGATACAAGTGAACAATGGCAGTTATTGTGACTAGAAAACTGAATGCCACAGCCAAATACGAAAAAATGCCTGGCCATAGGATCATCGCTATAAAAAATAGAAATGCTTCAGCACGTTCCATAATGCCAGGACTATAATGGAAACTTTTATGTGAGCTATTTTCAGTAAAAATTCCAACTACCAAGAAACTGCTAATGCACAACAGCATGCTACCCAACATGATTAAACACCCCATACCACGAGACGATGGATTGATGCCCCATAATGCAAACACAACCATTAATTCAACCAAGCGATCAATCATAATATCGAGTACGCTTCCCCAGGCAGAGGTTTGTTGAGTTAATCGTGCCAAGGTACCGTCTAAGGTATCAAAATATCCAGACAACAATAACAACCCAATCGCAAGCGCACTGTAACCATGCCACAAGGCAGGTAAAACCAATATGCCGAATAAACCGGATAGTAGCGTGACGGTGTTGGGTGATACTCGTTGTTGCAACCAGATTGCAGCCGGATCAACGAGCAAGGCTTGATAGTAAGGGCGTATCGTTTGTTCTATCATGATTTATCCTAGTTTAAGAAATAATCGAACAAGTAGACGCATGGTGTTAGAAAAGAGTTTTGGTGTATAAAATTGTCCTGCCACCCGTTTGCTTATTTCACCTAAGGTTGGGTAGGGAACAATGAGATCGGTAAAACTTCGCAGGGTCTTCTTTTCTCGAATCGCCATCACCCAGGGAAGAATGAGTTCTCCCGCTTCTGCGCCGACAATGGTCGCACCTAAAATACGGCCTTTTTTATCGCTTATCACCTTGATTTTTCCTTGCGTTTTACACTCTGCTTGTGCACGATCATTATCTAGAAACATCCCTTCGGTGATTTGGGTATTCGGGTCTTTTAAAGCATCTGCAGCTAGTATGCCAACATGTGCCATTTCAGGTTCTGTATACGTTACCCATGGTACGGCTTGATAATCTACTTTTGCGGGTAATCTAAATAAAATATTACGTAAAACAATTCCTGCATGATAATTGGCGATATGTGTGAACTGAAATGGTCCTGTTACATCCCCGATGGCATAAATTTTTTTATTGGTGCTACGAAGCTGCCTATCAACTTGAATCCCTTTGTTAGAATAGGCGATATTTGCTCTTTCTAAGTTTAGGTTGGCTACGTTCGCCCTGCGTCCAGTGGCTATCAATAAGTGACTGCCCGTTATTTCCATCGGTTTTTTATGTTGTTCACATTGAATAGTGATGCCCCCATCGGGGCTTTTTTTGATTTCTTGAAGAGTAATCTCTTCATGGATAGCTATTTTCATTAATTCAAATTGACCGATAAGAATTTCAACGCAATCGACATCGTCTTTGGGTAGAATTTTAAAAGCCTCTAAAATAGTCACTCGACTGCCCATCATGGCAAATGCTTGCGCCAATTCACAGCCAATGGGACCGCCACCTATGACAATCAGATGTTCGGGCAGATGTTTTAAATTAAAAATAGTTTCGTTGGTTTCAAACGGCACCCTCTCCAGCCCTGCAATGGGCGACACAAAAGGGGATGAGCCCGTTGCAATCACAAAACGTTTGGCTTTAATCGTATAATCATCAGCCTGTATAGTTGTCGAGTCGACAAATTGGGCAGATGCTTGGATGACTTGAACACCTAATGATTCAAAACGCGCCACTGAATCATGTTCAGCAATAGTGGCAATGACATGCTTGACGTGTTGCATGACTTTTGGAAAATCTATATTGACGTTCTCAATTGGCCCATCGAAGTAATTACGGTGCTTCGCATGATAAAATGATTTGGCTGCTGAGAGCAGTGCTTTTGAGGGAACACAACCATAATTGAGGCAATCTCCCCCCATCTTTCCCGATTCAATTAACACGACTTTTGCGCCCAATTGTGCAGCACCTGCCGCTAGACTTAATCCTCCTGCACCACCACCAATGATTGCTATATCGCATTGAATCACTTTACTCATAAGGATTTTCCTTCTGTATTTCGTTTGAAGTATTGATAGGCAATTGGCAGTAATGCAAGTAAAGCAAGACCCAATAAAGGGAGGAGGATATTTAAATCAAAAATAATTTTTAAGTTTGGCGTTTCATTCATGTCAAAAATATGGCCCAGCCCATTACCAACCATGACGTAAATAAATGAACCAGGGATAATGCCGATAAACGTTGCGATAACAAAAGTACATTTGGATACACCTAATAATGCGGGTACAATATTCACGAGCCAGAAGGGGAACAATGGCACGAGGCGCAAGAATAATAAATACGAAAACGCATTGTGTTTAAACCCTTGCTCCATCGCTTGGAGCCACTTAGCTGACTTCTTTGTAAACCATTCACGAAAAGCAAGTTCTACGGCTAGAAAAACAATAAAAGCACCCAAGGTTGCACTAACCACAACCACTGCAGTGCCTGATAGTTTTCCAAATAGAAAGCCCGCTATCAATGTTAAAAACGTGGCGCCAGGAATTGAGATGGCAACAGCAAGCGTATAAATAACCATAAAACTAAAAATAACCTGAAAAAAATGCTGTTCTGTCCAGGTCATTAAAACCAAGCGATGTGTTTTCAAGCTATCAAACGATAAATAGCGATAGAGATGAAAATAGAAAAATAATCCGAATAATCCCATTAAAAGAACAAACAATCCCCAGCGTTTAATCTGCTTGATCATTTTTTCTTACTCCCATACCCGCACGAATTTTATAGAGAACTTGCGTTGATAGTGTTCCATGATATTCTTTTATTTCAGTGTATGAATAAAGTGTTTAATTACAGCAATGCTATTGATTATCGTATCAATGGGTGCGTGTGTTCGGTGCAGCGTCATGATTCCAAACACGTTAACCACTAAAAAATCTGCTATCGTTTCTCTATTGAATGTTGTACTGCGTTGATTATCTAACACACAGGATAGGCAGTTTTTGAAAAGCTCACGCAGTTCATCAGAAAAAAGACGGACAAATTTGGCAACTTCGATGTCGTGAGAGGAGCTGTCAGAGCCAGTTGCAATTAAGAAGCAACCGCAAGGTAGGTTAGATTCATTTAAATAGGCAAATTGACTAAAGAAATCCTCAATCGCTGCTAGACCGCCTGCTGTATTTTTGAGTGGCGCTGTGAGCAGTGGCGTTATTTCGGCTCGGTAGCGTTTGAGTACGGCTAGGAATAAATCATGCTTGCTGCCAAAATAGTTATAGATAGCTCGGCGATTAAATCCTGTGACCTCAATCACCTCATCAATAGAGGTATTAAAATAACCTTTTTCCCAAAAAAGATGCATGGTTTTATCCAGAACTTCGTCAGAAATTGTTTTATTAATTACCTTACCCATTGACCTTGACATCCAGAATGAGAACAAATATTCTCATTCTGAGATTAATCATTTTATCTCATGAAGTCAAATTAAAGATACAGGGAGTAACCCCCATAAAACGAGTAATAATCTACTCTATTGCGAGCGAGAAAAAATTTTACATTGAGGAAAAGACAAACTCAAAAACCAGCATCTTCAGGTACAAGAGGTATATAGTATGACCAAACCTAAACGTATTTTCATTGTCGGCCATATGGGTGCAGGCAAGTTTATATTTACCGAAGCATTGGCTAAAAAATTAGAATGGCAAATCGTCGATGCAAATCCAAGTATTGAGCGTTACATTGGCCGACAAACACGAGAGATCCTGGGCGATCAAGGTGAAGCAGCGTTTAATCGCTGTCAAGCAGAGATCATTTCTCATTGTACGGATAAAGAAAATGTTGTCGTTTTATTGGAAGAATGTGTCGTGTCAAGCGAACAATGTCGAAAATTGTTATCCTCTGAGTTTGTTGTTTATTTGAAAGTCTCTATTCCAACTCAACTTGGTCGTATGAAAAATGGACGGGTTCCATCACTTCCGGTGAATGATATGAAGAAGTTATTGGAAAAACAACATCAAGAACGAGATGTTTTTTATGAAGAAGTCGCTACGTTGATTGTTGAATCTGTTGGTTATTCAGAACAAGTTTCGGAAATCAAAAAAATCATTGAAGAAGATGTTAGCAAAGTTATAAAAGCCCTTGAGGAATAGATATTTAAACTGAAAAACGACCAGCGCACATCAAAATTATATACCTTGATTAATTATTACAATTTGTATATTTTTGAGCGGAAACTTTTTATGCCACGCCGAAATTTACTCAAATATTAGCCGTAAAAAGGGGAAGGGAATAATGCTCGAAGCGCACAGATTACTTTTAAGCCATGTCACTGCACTGTTCACGCAAACAGGATCAACCAGCGCATCACATACTCTCCCGGGAACTTTCCGAGAATTAGTGGAAGAGACAGAAAAATTAAAACAATGCTTGGAGAGGGTAGACAGCATACCTGGCTCCGATTTTCCTGCTGAGGTAGATGGGGTATGTAATATTGCACAGTTTTTAGGGCTTGAAATGGGCGAATACAGCTCGGGTTTAAATCGCTTACAGTCTCTCTATGCGCGCACGGCAGAAGACGATAAAAATCGTTTTAGAATATTAAGTACCTTGGGACGTTTGTATCTCGATAGATATGAGCATCTCGGTGCGGTCTCGGATTTATTGTCGGCGCAGGCGGTCTATCGAGAATATGCTCGGATTTGTACAACAGATTTTACTGAAGGTAAAAATTGGGAACTGGGTAATGCGCATTCATTAGCAAGAACACTTATTCTTATGAGTGCCCCTCAACTTAGGTTGGACACAGAAAATAAATATGCAATAGAAGCAAATAGATTGTTAGATGCGGTTATTGCTTTTAGAGGCATCCTCCCAGAGAGTGAGAGCGAGCGTGCCAAAAATGAGCGCTTGAGACGTTTAGGCAATTCTTACGTTGAAAAAGGTTTAGCGCAAGCAAGTTTAGGTCAGGATGCAGAGGGGATTTCTTGGTTGCAAAAAGCCCTTGCGATTGCTAGAGAACTTCCTGAAAACATGCGTTGGGTTGAAATAGCCTGGTGCTCACATCGTCTTGGGCAATTGTATGCAAAGGCGGGTAATGTAGAGCAGGCTTGGCTGTGTTACACCGAAGCGCTTGCACAGTTAGAAAATCAACGCTCAGAATCGTCAGTACATCTCCGGGTAGTGGATATTCTTTATAATATGGGAGCCATTGCGTCCCGCGTATCGACAGCGTCTGTTGCTGAGTTTGAAGGGCTAGTTAAATCAACCCTATCTCGTATGAGCCGTTTAAACCCAGAAACAGAGTGTGTGAGATTTCAGCTGCAAAGATTGAGGCAGGTGATGTCTAGAGAACACACTCCTTCGTTTTTCCCAACGGCACCCAGGTGTGTCATGGCCGATGATAAAGGTGAACGATATGAAGCACTGCGTCATATCGCAACCATGAATTTCCTACAAACGCACTCTGCCTGTGGAATTAGTTATCCTCAAGTCGGTGATAATGTATTTAAAAGGATTGCTTTTCCCGATGCAGTTTGTGTCGGGGGGCTTTCGATTATGGAGCCTGTTAGTGAGATGACGAAGCTTGCTCAATATAGACTGAGCGTTTCATGTAGCACTAATGAAGGCCTTTATAAATCTACCGTTGTCAGCAATGCAATGCTTATCAACGCATTGCGGGAAGCAGGTTTTGATGCTCAAACAGCGGGAGTAGCGCAGTTTCCTCAAATACAATGCTTTCAGGTACCAGGCTCAAAAGATAGCGATACATTCAGCATAGAGGTGAGAACCGCTTCTGAAGCCACCGATATCTTACGACGCCTCATGGCAGTGATAAAAACGTTAGAAGGCCCAACAATATTTGGTCCTTTAGAGGAAAAGATCGCAACGTTATTGCAACCTGCTGCGTCTGTCGCCGCACGCGCTGCCGTGTAAGAAGAGGTATACATTGATCATGGAAACACCCCTGCGCACGCCAATAGAGCCACGCAGGGAGTCATTATAGTTCGATTAGATCGACATCCTTTTCAAACTGAACAAGAGAAATTGATGATTTTTTTTAAGTTCCTGATAAATCAGACTTATTACTTATTGGACTAACCCGCTAATCCTATGAGTTTTTATATAAAACAATTGCACCAGGACCATAAGGATCTGCGGGCGTCTTATCCAGGGGTAATACCTCAAATTTAAATAAGTTACCCATTGATCTGGATATAGGAGACTGACCTCTGTTTGAAGGTTCAGGATCTATTACTCGACCTGCCTGTGCCTCAAGAAAACCCTGAATTGCCTTTTTAAATAGTGGAGTTTCATAACTTTCACATTGTTTTCTTGTCCTGATTGTACAACGTTCTTCATCAAAAAAAAGTGTTTCATATTTTTCTGTAGCAGAACCATAATGCTCTACTTTTAATAGGACGTGCTTATATAATCGCATATAAAATGTTGATGGTGTTGTTGGATCTTGCACTGCTACCTTTTGATCATTTGATTTAGCCATCGGATAATTTGGAAAGCAATCCATACGTTTTGAAAATGAATCTATTGTCGACAACCTTCGAAAAATAGAATTGAATGACATTGTCCTTACTCTATCTTCTGCAGTGCCGTACTTATTGAGGTAAAGCGACTCGTGACATACATTATAATATTTGACTTCACGTGAGTATTGATCTATCAAATCTTTTAATGGTTTTTCCAAATCTACAGCAGTTGGCTCTCTTCCCTTGAGTTGATTGTCAATTCTTAGCTCAAGTTTTCTTAACCTTTCTTGAGAGGAAAAGTGCATTCTAGACTCCAATAACAATAAAATTAATGGGCTGATTATATCACCCACTTATTTTTTGTGCAAATCTTTGTCAATTTCGAGTGTCGTAACCAGGGCTCCCTCATTAAAAAGTAGGTAAAAAAACATAAAAACTGTATTACTTCGAGTTTGTTATCAATAGTTTGTGCTGAATGAGGTCGTCAAACAACTCGAACGACCCCGTCGGCCCCAGGAGGTTGTTTAATAAAACCCCCTCTTACTTTCAAAGCCTGGCGGGATAAATTCCACAGCAAAAACTTTGTTGAATCCGCCCTTTTCATTTGAACCTTGTCGTTCAGCATGATAGGCTCACGCCGAAGTTTCACCGGGGGTGCTTTGTCTTCTGACAAGGCTGAGAGAGTCCCTTACAACCTGCTCTGGTTAATACCTGCGAAGGAAGTGTGATGAATACCTTATTGCTTGTTGGTAATATCAGTTTAAATATTTCTTTTTTTCTTTATTTGATTCTCTATATTCCACAGATTATTCACAATCGTCATACAGAACACTTGCTTAATCTTAGCTTGAGTATGCATTTTTTATTGTATACGGCTTATTTATCTGATTTATTTTATGGTTACTCTAGTCACTTACCCTGGCAATATAAAACTGTTTCAATGGTAGGCTTATCTTTGTTGATTATCCAACACCTACAACTTACAAACCATTTTATGAAAAATCAAAAACAAACAAAAGTCATTTTTAATTTTCTATTTTTTATTTTTACTCTCGCAACGTGTTATTATTTTTTCATCATTCAACATACTGAATTAACCGCTAGTACTACGTTAATTATTGGCAGCATTTCACGCGCTTTCTACCTTCTCTATTGTTTACCTCAAATTATTAAAAATAAAATATTAAAATCTGCCAATGCAATGAGCATTCAGTTTCTATATCTCAATTTGTCGCTATCAATTTTAGATATGATTTCAGCCTGGTGTTTGAATTGGGGCTGGCCTAACAAAATTTCCGCCCCTGTTATGAGCCTAGCAAGCATCCTTATGCTGCTTCAAGTTAAAAAATATCGTTTCCAGATCGCTATTAACCGTTTTAATTATGAAAATTTATAATTTGGAGTGTCTATCAGTCACTCCAGTTTTTATTTTCATAGTAAAATACAGATGACTTTTCTAGATTGTGTTTTTTGCAACCACATGTTAAGGTGGTGAATTTTTACATGGGGGAGAAATAACGATGTTCAGTAACAAGAGAGAATATAAAGATATCAGCGGAGAATATAAAGATATCAGTGGGTATCCTACACGTTCTATGTTTTACTCTAGGCCTAACCTTAGGTTTAACCTATTAATGTTTGATTGTCAAAAACCAACTCATATTGAAGCACTAAATGCGCTTATTGATAGTGAAATCGCTAATAAAGATGAAAAAACCAAGCAACTTAAACTAACTTTTGAAAAAATGACCGAATGGTTAAAAAGATATGTAAACAGTCCTGAATTTATGGCGACGTATTCAGATGAACGCGCATTAGAACTTGTGGCAGAAGCAACCTTCTGGTCAGTTAAACTTGGATTAGAGCCCCATTTGGCAGCCATGAGTTATGCAGAAATTAGAAAATTTCAGCCTTTAAATGAAAGTTTTTTTGAGGAAACAGAACGTTCAAAATCAATTAATGATGTTTGCGATAAACTAGTAAAACCCGCAATATCACATGAAGCTTCATTTGCTTTGGCGCAAGCCGCACGATGTGTCTATGTGCACCATAATTCATTTGAAAAAATGAAGGAAGAAGAAGCAAACTATGATCTTAGGGAATCCAGCCAACCCACAACAAGTAGTCGTCTTTGATTGCTGTTAAGTGTCTTTAGCAACATCGTTTTTTCTACCTTAACCGTGGAATGCAACAAGAGTGCATGGGCCTGGCGAACTATGGAAAACAAAATAAAGGCACCAACAAATGCTAGATGAATCCACCTCTCATTATCGTGAAATAATAGATGAAGCTGCCAGGCTAATGTCGATTTATTTTCAACAAGCCATTCACTTTTCAAAAGTGGTTCAATTGAGTGAGCCAGACAGACGTAATATTATTTTGAGATTACTCATTGATAATCCCACCACTCATATGCCACAGAGTTTAATCTTAAAAAAAACTTCGATAGATAAAAGATCATTTGATGTTGCTGCGAATGATGAGACTGAAATAGAACAGTTAAGTCGTTTTGCTCATGACTGGGCTGGGCTTGAATTTTTAACATCGATCAAAAGTACTCATGGACCCCATTTTTATGTTGGCAGTTTGGCGCATAAATTTATTTTAATTGAGGACCTTGGCCTTGATCATCCTAGTCTTGTTGGACCCCTCACACGACCCTCTTCTGTCGAAAATATTCAGAAAGCAGAAATGGCATTAATTGCATACGTACGCCGTGTAGGTAAAATGCATGCTGATACATTAGGGAAAGCCAATCAATTTACGTCTATTTTAAATAAAATATATCCACGCGCCCTCCGTTATAATTTTATTTCCGAGACGAATGGATTAGAAGTTCTTAGTCAGCTAAGACTATTAACGGGTGATAACTCGCATGAACTAGGAAATGAAATTAAAGATGTTCTTGAATTTTCAAAAACACCCGGTGATTTTAACGTTTATTTGCATGGCGATATTTGTCCGGATAATGTTTATTTCCAAGGAAATGAAATTCGATTAATTGACTTTGAGTTCGGTGATTATGGACACGCCTTAATTGATGGCGTCTATCTTCGCATGAGCATGCCAAGCTGTTGGTGCTCGAAAGCTGTGCCTGACAATGTACTCCAGCGCATGGAAGCGATCTATCGAGATGAATTAAAACAGCGTCTTGATTTAGCAGCAGATGATTCTTTTTATAATAAACAATTAGTTTACGCTTGTGCATACTGGATAATCAGAGCATTGCAATCATTGCATAAAATTAATCTAATCGATAACGAATGGATTTGTCCTAGCGGCCCTGTCGACCCAGACTCAACATGGGTACCCAAGGAGAATGCTTTTCGCCCAAGAATTTTATCACGACTTGCAACCTTTATTGCCTGCGCAAAATCCACAGGGCATCTTCCGCAATTATGCAAAGCATCCACACAATTACTCTCTCATTTAAAGAAAATTTGGCCTGAAGCACAGAACATCGATGTTTTTCCAGTATTTTCAAAGGAGAACGTCAATGAATAAAACAGAAGATGACGACCTTTATAAGTTTTTAAAATGTTAATTGATAACGCACCCCTGCTTTTTGGCCATATTTCTGAATTAAATTCTCTTTTGTCAATGTCGATAAACCGTGACCGATTGTTCGCCTAGGAAGGTGTGTGATATCGACCAACTGCTGAATAGATAAACGAACCTCAGGATGATCTTTAAAACATGCCAAAATAATATGCGCTGATTCTGATAAGCGTTGACAAGCCTCGAATCGTTTTTTATAGATATCAATATCATCCAATGAAGCACGTAGTACTTTCACCATAAATTGTAAAAAATATTCAATATGATAATGTGTCGGGTCGTGGCGATACACTCCCTCAGAACAGCGATTTAGTACTACATAATACTCCGCTTTTCTTCGTTCAATCTGACGATCAATAGCCAGATAGGGCGTCACTGTCGATATTATTTCTTCAGGAGATTGCAATAATGCTAACAAAAACAGTCCACGCCCTAATCGACCATTACCATCTTGGAATGGATGAATTGCAAGAAATCGATAAGTGAACTCACAAGCAATGGCTACCGACCAGGGCGATTTTATAGCCGCTTCATGATACCAAATCACCAGATCGCGCATGGCCGCGTCCGTGATAGGGCCTGCTCCCGCTGTCTCAAATACAACACGTGATTGGCCTGTACTTTGCCGCGTTTCAACAACAGAATTTGAGATTTTTTTATATCGTCCAAGATAAGAACTGGCTTTAGGATAATATTGTAATAACGCTTGGTGCAATCCTCGAATAGTCGTTTCTGATAAAGGCATTAACTCTTTCGCTTGGCTATAGATGAGCGTTAGCATGGCTCGACAACCCGCCACTTCTTCAATACTTCTCTCTTTATCTTTATTTAGTTTATCCTCTATCCATTCCTTATTTATTGGGAAACCATCTGGTTTTTCATTCTGCGTCAGTACCGTGTCCATCCAGTCAATTTCGGCGTCTGTTAAAACCGCATTTTCAATCCGCGTGGATGCACCAATCATGCTAATTTTTGCATAACGATGTAATGCCACTTTGGTTTCTTCAGAATATTGCATAAGACGGCCATGCATCACAGCAAAGGCATTGTTAAGATCACGCAACTGTTGAATTAATTCAGCACTTAAGGAATAAGAAAGCACAGAGCAACCCTTTATTTGACCTATCGGATAAAGCTATTATAGGCCATATTGGGCCATTATTACATAAAAACTTGGCTCAATATGGCTCAATTTATAATAGCTCACCCCCCTGTCCCAGGAACACGGGGGGTATTTCCACTATTTTTTTCCTACAATACTTTTCGCTCTGGCAAAAAGCCCCCCACCTGCGCTTCCCACAAGGTTCGATATAATCCCTTTTTCGCCAATAATTCAGCATGCGCGCCCTCTTCTACAATTTTGCCTCGATCAAATACGATAATGCGATCCATATGCAAAAGTGTTGATAAGCGATGTGCAATCACTAACGTAGTCTTGCCTTGCATCAATCCCCATAAACTTTCTTGAATGCTGGCTTCTGTGATCGAATCAAGCCAAGAGGTAGCCTCATCCAAAATTAAAATAGGTGCATTTTTTAAAATAGCACGCGCAATCGCAATGCGTTGACGCTGACCCCCTGAAAGTTTTATACCACGCTCCCCCACCAAAGCATCATACCCGTGCGGCAACTGGCTAATGAATTCATGAACATGCGCTTTTTTTGAAGCTTGAATCACCTCTTCTTCTGTCGCTTCCGCACGACCATAGTGAATATTATCCATCAGACTTCGATGAAAAAGTGAAGGATCTTGCGGAATCATCGCAATATGACGACGCAAACTTTCCTGGGTGACATCACGAATATCTTGCTCATCAATGAGAATGCTTCCTCCCGTCACATCATAAAAACGAAGAATCAAATTAACAAACGTCGATTTACCACTCCCCGAATAACCCACCAACCCCACTTTCTGACCACCTGGAATGGTCACTGATTTATTTTGAAAAAGAGGTTCTGCGCCACGATAATGAAATTTTACATCACGAAAAATAATTTCACCTTTCGTGCATTGCAATGGTTTAGCCTCTGCATTATCCTGAATTTCAGGATAATGCATCAATATACTTAAACTTTGCTTACATTTTCCGTACGCTTGATTAAACTCGTCCACACGTGTCATGGTGTACCACATCATGTACCCCAAACCCATCGTCAACTCTAAGATCAAAGCAAAATCACCAACCGTCACCCGCCCTAACCCATAAAAATAAATCAGGAAGTAAAGTGAAAATCCAATCATAATGGCAATCATACCGCCTTGCACACTATTCAAAATCACTGACAATCCTTCTTTTCGACTAAATGCACGGGCAACGGCATTAAAAAATTGATCCATTCTTGCCAACTCAAATGACTTTCGAGAAAAAATGCGCACACTGCTGTGATTAGCAATTGAATCAACTAACTGACCTGACAACGTTGATTCACACTCGGCCCATTTATCTGATAACACTATTAAGCGACTAGACATCCAAATGCTAAAAAATGAAAAACAAATAAACCAAGCTATCAAAATATAACAAAAAATAGGGTTAACATAAAAACTCACCACAAAAGAAATAAAAAGCAGCGACAACCCCCTCATGAAATCAAGTGATATTCGATGTAAAATAAGTTCTACATTATCCGCAAGTATGGTTATTTGACTTGAAATGCGACCAGACAAATTATCCTGAAAAAATTGATGATATTCACTTAACACATGCCCCCACATTGCTTTAATAATTTTATTCTTTATGACTCCCTCATATTTATAATTAATGTATCCCACTAAACGCCAAGTAATGTTATCAAACACAATAAAATTCAAAACCATTAACACGGCAGGAAGTACCAAAACAGATACGCCACCCTGCTGAACCTGTGGCAAAAGATTAATAATCTGTTTAACCAAAATACTGTTAAAAGGTCCCCAACATCCCGCACTCATAGCAAGAAATATAAAAATAAAAACGGTGACTTTATACGGCTTCAAAAAATGCCAGGCGAAGGGAAACAAAGTCCCTGGTAACATTTTTTTATTTTCCATCCTATTTTTCCCCTTATTTATTCATTTTTAAAAAACTTTCTTACAAAGCAAAAATTTATTTTGATAATTATACAACCACTCGAATAAAAATGGGGATTTTACCTAAAATTTGTTTACTTTTTGTCTGTTTTTGTGGAGAATGGTCTCGTTTTTTCCTTTATACCCCTAAAATTTTATTTGAGTTATCCATGAAAAAAACAATCAAACACCTACTCGAAAAACAAATAAATAAAGCAGAAAATCCCCTCCGATCCACTTATTTTATATTCATACTTGCTATGTTTTTCCCCACCGCATTTTATTATTTTTTGAAAATCATGGGTGTTATGTTGGAGCATGCTAGCCAGGAAACTCTCGATTATTTTCAACCATACGTATTCCTTATACTAACCCTTATCGTTCTTACTTTTTTAGTGGGCTTTATCTGGCTTTTATCAATAAGTATTTATCAAAGTTATACCAAAAAAGAATGGTATCTATTTGCTGTTACGCTTATCCCCGCTGTATCCATACTCTACGGCTTAACGAATACCTTTTTTATTAAAAGACTACCCCCTTTATCTGGGTTTATTTTTGTATTTTATTTTATTTTTGTTTTTATTGTTTACGAAAACTGGCTCCGGCACGTGAGGTATATAGCTACCCACACAACAAAAAAAATATAGGCGAAGCGTCACAACCGATTTGTCATCACTATACTCGATTTGAACAATTTTTACCCGCCATAAAAAACACTATCCAAATAAAGACAGCCTTGCACTGAACACTCACTTTGTTATGATGACCTAAATAGGGAAAAAAGGATGTTTATGACACCCAGAAAAGAATTCTTGGAAGAACAAAAAAATAAATTATTAAAAGCCATTCAGCATCTGGCCTATAGTTATCATAAAATCATTAAACTCCCCACACACCCCAATCAACTCGATGAAGAAACACTCGAAACTTGGGAAAGTTTTTCTGCTAGATTTGGCAGAGTCGCTGACGTTTTCTTAACAAGATATTTACGTACTTTCGTTTTATTGCATGATCCTGGCTTCAACGGCAGCTTTAGAGATTTCATTAATCAGGGTGAAAAACTAGGAGTGATCGATCATGCAGATACCTGGATGGCTATTCGCGAGCTCAGAAATATTTCTGCTCACGAATATACTGATAAAGATTTAGCTGAGTTTTTTAAAAAATTGAAACTTGAAACCCCCAAACTCCTCGCACTCAAAGAGAAGATCTAAAAATTATGCGCCTTACTTCCCTCCAAATCACCGCCATCCTGTCCGTCTTAGATCCTCTTTTGTCCAACAAAAATGCGGAACTCAGACTCTATGGTAGCCGGACAAATGACACCCTCAAAGGGGGCGACATTGATTTATTGCTTCTCCTGGATGATCCTGAATCACTAGAAGAGTTGAACAAAAACAAACACTACTTACTTGCCCACATAAAAAATAAAATAGGCGATCAAAAAATTGATTTTCTATTTTCACTCAAAGAAAACATTAAAATTGATGCTTTTTTAAAAATAATTTATCCCGAATCCATTGCCCTGAAAATTTGGTCATCCTAACCAAGCGAAACTCCATGAAGCCTACCACTCTGTTACTCCGCAGCAGACTTTCAACACTCCTCATTCTCCTAACCCTATTCTCCACAAAGGCGTTAGCTACAACAAATGACACCTCGCTCAATACGGACGATCCTTGTCGCGGCCACAATGCCTTCCTGGCACTCATAAACAGACCGACCAATGCTGACAGTGTTTGTGTATTACAAGAAGATCAGGCGATAGCAGAAGTAGGGCTGCAATATCTTTCAGCCAGACCGGATGGCGCAGGTTACAACTACCCACAACTGCAAATTAATGTGGGTTTGCCTGGAAAAAGTCAACTGACCTTTCTTTCTTCTTACAATCAACAAACGTCTGCTTCGGGTCTGGGCCCTATCACCCTTGGTTTTAAACATGAAGTGGGGCGGACACAAAATAGCATTTTTTCTGCAGAAGGTATTTATACCCCCCCTTTTGGTAGCGCCAGCTTTGGTAGCGCAAAAGGTGGAATCACCCTCAATGGCATTGCAAGCTATGCGGTCACACCTCACATTAGTTTATTAGGCATGTTAGGCCTATCTGAGCAATCACTTCCCTCCCTGGCGGATGCACACACCTATGTTTCGGTAAATCCTGATGTGGTTTTAAGTTGGCAACACAGTGTGCTGCCCTTACAGCTCTACGCTGAAATTTTTGGTCAAACAAGCACAGGTACGGGCACAGGAGGTGGCTACAATGCAGACGCAGGCATTCAATACCTCATTACACAAAACTTTGAAGTAGACCTTGAACAAGGCGTTCGTTTAACAGGTGAACTGGGTGGCTACAATTATTATACGGAAGTTGGTTTTGGATTTTTGTTTGGATAATCCAACAAGCGATCCCCTTCATCATGAATCATTTAATAAAGCTCTACACTGTTCAACAACAGAGGCTTTCCGTTCAGATGAAAATCTCATTTTTTCCAAAACAGAAGGATCATCCAGAATGGATTGGCATAAAACAATATTTTTTTCGAATAATATTGCCAGCTCTGACTTGGTTAACTGCGTAATACACGTAATAGGATACAATCCCGATGTTTCAACGTGTTCTTTTAATCCATTGCCTGCGGGATAATCCCAAGCCATCAAATGTAATCCTGCACAACGTCCATATTGTGTAGCATCACTGGTAAAGCGCGTATTCGTCACCAACCACATTTCCAAATTTTCAGAAAGAATAGATTTTTGCTCTTGCGCAATATCTAAAAATCTTGATTTTACATATAAAGGAATTTTAAGCTCACATTTCTTTCCCTGAAAATTATGATATTTACACTCAATAAAAATATATTTATTTTTATTATTTGAAACAACATCTACTTCATGATTAACACAATGACCTTTTATGATTTGATTATTTTTAGATTGGTAACCCTTATGTCGAAAAATCTCGGCCACATATTTTTCAAAGGGATATCCGGTTATCCCCAACCGCATGATTGCCCGTTTCAAGTGATACTTTGCTGATAGCGCCCTGGATTTTTGGCGCAACAATCGAAAAGCAATTCGATAGATTTCACGCGTTGACATACCGTCATAAAGAACGCGCACCACTTCTTCTACTATTTTATTAGCAAGCGCTTCATACGCTCCCACCCTCAACAAAGATAAACGCAGTTTTTGTTCTTCAAAAGGAACCCTCTCACCTGACGCTTTCAGCACACTCACCATAAGCAACTTATCCCTAGCCTAATATGACGTAACATATATGGCAAAAAAAATTGTTTAATAAAAATACTCATGATATAGTCATCCCCCCCGAAATGACTCGGAGTATTTTCATGGCATGTTCTAAAAAAATTAAAGCGGTCGCCTGGATTTTATTGGGTGTTATTATTTTTGTTTCTATTGCTGTCGGCATTGCACGAGAAGCCTTTGGCCCCCTTGTTTCACCTGAAGAAGACATGAATAACGTCATCCAAGCTCTCCAAGAACACCCTGAAATAGCCAATCAAAGCATCCCGTACCCCATGGATGATGATCCCAACTAGAAATCACCATATCACAACACATCCACATTGATATAAAAAATTAAATAGATGATGCTATTCATTTGGGGTGTATTATTTAAAACATATTGGTTGAGATACCCCAGATCGAAAGCCACTTTTGAAAAACTTGTGCCCACCCCCAAAAACAACTGATTTTGTTGAAAAAAACTATCGCTATTAGTCCAGGCTGGATGGTTAAAATCAAAAAACGTTTCATCAAAAGCCACAAAGGAATGATTTTTCCATGATTTAAAAGGTGTTCTAAAAACCACCTTCTCTCTTGCCCGAAACAACCATTGACTCGAAGATGATTCTTTTCTCTCCTCCAAACGAAACACATTTGCCCAAGCTGTTGTCTTGAAATTCAGTGGATTCGTTTGCCAAGTATGCCAATCTATTTCTTCTCGAATAGTATTGATTTGTCGCACACCCCCCTTCGCTTTTTTGATATTTGATTCACCGTCCATCAACCAAACAATAAGATCGGGGGTAAGTCGATAACCCAACCCCAAAAATAAAAAAGCCCCTCGAAATTTATTTTCTCTGTCAATAAAAGCAATTTGTGGCTGAATATAATATTTAAATTTTTTATCTTTAGATAAAGAACCCAGTATCTGTGCTGAATTCCAACTTTCGAGATGATGTTCAACCTGGGCCACACTTTCCTGACAAAAAACAATAAGAAAGATCAAAGAAAAACAACGAAATTTCCTCATGCTCGAAGTGACCTGAACGAACAGACTAACACGGCCAACATCAACAAAAACAAGCAAGTCAATATTGAAATAAAGGCAACCAATGGATCAGGGGACAAATATCCCATGACAACAACGTTTAAGGTTGCAAAACTCATATTAATAAAACTCATCATAGAAGAAGCACTGGCTTTATCCAGCAAAGCATTAGAGGCCTTATGCGCACCCGCTGCAAAAAAACAACTGTCAAATACATAAAGAATAGTCACTGTGATAAAAAACCATCCAACAGAGTGACTGCCCGCTTGCCACATCCCCACCAAACTGAATAGGCCTATCACAGAACCCAAAAAACCTATCCCAATCACCGTATAAGTGGAGAAACGTTCCAACAACTCGCGTGAAAACAACCCACCCAACAACATACCAACAATGTTTAATCCGTTCCAATAACCATAGTTTGCAACACTCAAATGCAGATAATCATGCGCTATTTGCGGTCCTGCCGCAGAAAAACAATAAGCAACACTTGAACACATACCCACAACCATTGAAAAAACAACGAGCTTGAGTGAGGATAATGCCTTGATATAATCATGAAATAAGGTTCTCACTTGGATAGGTTTGGGTTGAATCAGCGTCTCTCTAAACACACGCGTCCCCCACAACATAAAAATACCTTGAAGCATAAGCAATAAAAAACAACCCTGCCAATGCCAATATTCGCTGACAACCCCACCCACCATCACGGCTAATCCAATGCCTATAGCGAAAGATAAAGTAGAATACGCCATAGCTGTTTTACGACTCTCTTCTGGCAACCATTCATTAATCAACATAAACGTGCAAGCAAGCCCAGCAGCCGCACCCAACCCCGTGATAAAACGCCCTAAAACAAGCAATGAATAACTTGCAAACACACTGCTCATCAAACAAACAATCAATCCAAAAATATTAATTTTTAAACCTAAACGCAGTGCTTTCAAACGACCATGAGCGTTAGCAAGCGGCCCATAAATTAATTGCCCCAGCACATACCCTATTAAAAAAGCAGAGACAACCCACTCTACCTCACCCGAATTTAAAAAAAACTGAGATTGAATATAGGGTAAAGCTGGCGTCACCATAGCAGCAGAAACTGAAGCAATAGAAATGTAGCTCAAAAGCCAGACAATTGAGAACTGAAATTTCACTCTTCCTCTCCTGTTATTTTCATTGGAGTCAAAATTGTTCATTATGTGAAATTCAAGAAGACTTAGAAAGTCTTTTTTTCAAATCAAAAAAAAACCCCCCTTCACGGAGGGGTGAAGGGGGGTTTCTAAATAGTACCTGGCGATGACCTACTTTCACGCGAGAAATTTCGCACTATCATCGGCGCGGAGCAGTTTCACTTCTGAGTTCGGA
>JACREE010000062.1 GCA_016218405.1 Gammaproteobacteria bacterium | reverse complement strand
GTGGATTGCTTCGCACCGCTCGCAATGACGCTCCAGAGGGTAAGAGAAGCAAAACAGCCAAGGATGGCTGAGCTATTACTGTGGATTAATGTTAAATTTAACTCTCTTCTTCCCAATTAAGTGCGCCACCCGTTTGATATTCAATGACACGTGTTTCAAAAAAGTTTTTTTCTTTTTTAAGATCGATCATTTCACTCATCCAAGGGAAAGGGTTGCTTGCCTGAGGATATTGCTCAGGCAAACCTATTTGTGCGCAACGGCGGTTGGCAATAAAGTGTAAGTATTCCTTAAACATATCTGCATTCATGCCTAGGATACCACGCGGCATCGTGTCTTGTGCATACTGATATTCTAAATCTACGCCTTCGCGGATCATATTCATTGCAGTTTGTTGAAACTCAGGTGTCCAAAGTTTAGGATTTTCTGCTTTAATTTGATTGATGACATCAATGCCAAAATTTAAATGCATGGATTCATCCCGTAAAATATACTGAAATTGCTCAGAGGTGCCCGTCATTTTGTTGCGACGCCCCATAGATAAAATTTGGGTGAAGCCTACGTAAAAGAAAATGCCTTCAAATACCACATAAAAAGCAATGAGATCACGCAGCAGACGCTGATCGTTTTCAAGCGTGCCTGTGTGAAAATGGGGATCGCCCAAACTTTGGGTATAAGGCAGTGCCCATTCTGCTTTGCGCGCCACAGAGGGGATTTCGTGATACATGTTAAAGACTTCTGCTTCATCCAGACCCAAGCTTTCAATGACATATTGATAAGCATGTGTATGAAGCGCTTCTTCAAAGGCTTGTCGTAATAAATACTGTCGGCATTCTGGGTTGGTGATATGACGATAAACCGCTAGCACTAAATTATTGGCCACCAAGGAATCAGCAGTGGAAAAAAAGCCGAGGTTGCGATTAATGATCAAACGTTCATCTTCTGTTAAGCCTTGAGGATCTTTCCATAAGGCCACGTCTGCGGCCATGTTAATTTCATTGGGCATCCAGTGGTTGGCGCAGGCAGCCAAATATTTCTCCCATGCCCAATAATATTTAAAGGGCACAAGTTGATTCAGATCAGCGCGGCAATTAATAATTTGTTTGTCGTCAACACGAATTCGACTTAAGTCTGTCATGGTTATTGCCTCATTTTTAAAAAATAAAATAGGTTGGCCCCCTTACCTTCCCATCCTCTGTTGTATATATGAGTCCCTCTCATTGTAAGTTGATTAGAGATGGGAAGTGGGAGCGCTTTCTTATTATTGGCATGCCTCACAGTCTGGATCAGAAAGAGAGCAAGCTTTAGGTTCATTTTCAGAGTGAATTGTCTGACTCGGTATGGCATTCAACGATGTATCATGAACAGTTGACTTTTCAGCGTTGGTTGCGCCCATGCTGCGTAGGTAATAAGTGGTTTTCAAGCCGCGCAGCCAAGCGAGTCGATAGAGTGCATCGAGTTTTTTACCTGAAGGTTGTGCCATGTATAAATTGAGTGACTGTCCTTGATCAATCCACTTTTGACGTCGTGCAGCAGCTTCAACTAACCAAAACGGATCAATTTCAAATGCTGTTGCATACAACTGTTTGAGTTCAGCAGGGATACGTTCAATCATTTTCAAACTACCATTAAAATATTTTAAATCATTCACCATCACATCATTCCATAAATCCAGCGCTTTGAGATCAGCCACAAGATAAGGATTAATGACAGTGAATTCACCTGATAAATTTGATTTTACAAATAAATTTTGGTAGGTGGGTTCAATGGATTGCACAACACCACAGATATTAGAAATCGTGGCAGTGGGGGCAATGGCCATGACATTTGAATTACGCATGCCACTGGTTTGAACGGCTGTGCGTAAGCGTGTCCAGTCTAAGGTTTGCTCTTTGTTGACATCTAAATAAACGCCGCGTTGTTTTTGTAAAATCGCGAGCGAATCAATGGGTAATATGCCTTTACTCCACAATGAACCTTCAAATGTAGCGTAGCTGCCACGTTCTTTGGCGAGTTCGTTGGAGGATTGAATGGCAAAGTAACTGATTGCTTCCATGGCGCGATCAGCAAATTGCACAGCATTGTCCGACATATAAGGGATGCGCAATTGATAAAGTGCATCTTGAAAACCCATGAGACCCAATCCAATCGGGCGATGTTTTAAGTTCGAACGACGTGCCTGTGGGACAGCGTAATAATTGATGTCGATCACATTATCCAAGATGCGTATGGCAGTGCGAATCGTTTTTTCAAGTTTTGCTGTATCTAAGCCCCTGTCATTGATATGTTGTGAGAGGTTGATGCTGCCTAAATTACAGACGGCTATTTCATCAGCCGAAGTGTTGAGTGTGATTTCAGTACACAAATTCGAGCTATGTACCACGCCAACATGTTGTTGAGGTGAGCGTAGGTTACAGGGATCTTTAAAGGTGATCCAAGGGTGGCCTGTTTCAAACAACATGCTCAACATTTTTCGCCATAAGCTAATGGCTTGGATAGTTTTATATTGACGAAGTTCGCCGTGTGCTGCTTTTTGCTCATACGCAACATAGGCTTTTTCAAATTCTTCCCCACATAGTTCGTGCAGTTCGGGTGTTTCGCGTGGTGAAAAAAGTGTCCAATGCGCATTTTCATGAACGCGTCGCATGAAAAGATCCGGAATCCAATTTGCGGTATTCATGTCATGTGTGCGACGTCGATCATCGCCAGTGTTTTTACGTAATTCTAAAAATTCTTCAATGTCTAAATGCCATGTTTCGAGGTAAGCACACACTGCACCTTTGCGTTTACCTCCTTGATTCACTGCAACTGCAGATGCATTAGCCACGTTTAAAAAAGGTACGACCCCTTGTGATTTACCATTTGTACCTTTGATGTGTGATCCCATGGCGCGAACCGGTGTCCAATCGTTACCTAAACCGCCTGCAAATTTTGATAAGAGCGCATTGTCTTTAATCGCGCTGTAAATGCCATCTAAATCATCAGGGATCGTGGTCAGATAACAACTTGAAAGTTGTGGACGCAAGGTACCTGAGTTAAATAAAGTGGGCGTTGAACTCATGTAATCGAATGAAGACAAGAGTGTGTAAAACTCAATGGCACGTTTTTCTTTTTCTGCTTCATTGATAGCAACGCCCATCGCAACGCGCATAAAGAAAGCTTGAGGTAATTCAAAGCGCACGCCATGATGATGTAAAAAATAACGGTCATACAGAGTTTGTAAACCTAAGTAATTAAATTTTAGATCACGTTCGGGTAGTAATGCTGCACCCAGCTGATTCAAGTCAAACGTAGCGAGGCGGGGATCGAGCAATTCACATTCTATGCCTTGGTGAATGAAGTGTTGAAAATAGGTGGGATAGTAAGCGGCCATTTCTGTGCGAGATTGAATGGCGTTGAGTTGTAAAAAACGTAAAGCTTCTTCGCAAAGTTCATCTAACAATAAGCGTGCAGCGACAAATCCATAGTTGGGTTCTTTTTCGAGCATGGCTTTAGCAGAAAGTTGCAGGGCTTTACGTAAGTCAGCCAGTGAAGCACCTTCAAATAAATTACGTTGTGTTTCTTTGATGATGGCTTGAGCATCAACATGGGTCAGACCTTGGCAAGCTTCTTGCACTTGTTGTGCCATTTGCACTTGTGAATAAGCTTCTTGGGTAGTTTGAGCCCCTTTTTCTGCCGTTGGCTCAAAAGAGGCGCGTTGTTCACGCAGACGGCGACGTTCTTCGCGATACAAGACATAGGCACGTGCTACGCGTTGTTCGCCAGCGCGCATCAGTGCAAGTTCAACTTGATCTTGAATGTCTTCAACGTTGACGAGGCCTTCTTTGTGTCGATTTAACAAAGTGTGGGTGATTTGATGGGCAAGGCGTGTCACGATGTCTTTTACACGTGCAGAGTTTTGAGCGGGCTCACCTTCAACAGCCACAAATGCTTTTTGCATTGCTGCCGCAATTTTATTTTCATCGTAGGAGACGGGCTTGAGGGGTAAGCCATTAGGCTGGTGACGCTTGATGACCCGTAATATACTCACGGCGGCATCTTGTGTTTGCGGGGAAGAAGGAAGGGTGGTTTCCATGAGGCATTCCTGTCAAGAAAGTAAAGTCGTTTATGGGGGTAATCATAACCCCAGTTTGTCGCCAACACAAGATATAGTGGTTTGTTTAAAAAAAACATCAATATGATGTGTGTAAGCCGTAGATAACGTGAGTATAACTTGTGGATAGTTTGTGAATAGTGAGGTTTTTCTGTGTTAAAACAACAGGATCTTTTAAAAGGATTAATTTGGGTCACCTTGCTGGCGATTTTTGACCAACTGTTATTTTTTGTCAGTTTTCAGCTTGCCAGTGGGGGCACGGTGAAGGTGGCCTTGGGGGAGGGCATTCTTTGGAAGGTCTTGCTTTACCCGGTGGTATTGAAAGCGATTTCATTTTTCTTCATTGCCCAAAGTATCGTGTACGCTGTCCTCATTTTTGTCGTGTGGTTTTGCTGTCAACAGTTAAGGTTGGTTTATCCCTGGTTTGAAAAACGACTTTATTGGATGGGAACTTTGTTGTGGACCGCCACTTTCGTGATGTTTTGTTTAGGAAACATCATTTATTTCCCCAATTCTTTCTTTTCGTTGTGGTTAACCAAGCGACCGGAATATATCACGGATATTTTTCCAAAGCTTGCCCTGGTATGGGCGGTACTCGTCGTGGTGTTGAGTGCGGTGTGGGGGGGTAGTGTATTGCGCTTTTTGTCTCATCACCGGCGTCATCCTTATCTTCTTAAAACATCCTTGCTTATCTTGGCGCTGCTTTTGATGAGAGTGGGATTTGCTTTCTATCAACAACGGACGGTGACGCCTGTTTCATCTGATACGCCACCTAACATCATTATTATTGGTTTGGATGCGCTGCGTCCTGATTACACGGCAGTGACAGGGACTTCACAAGCCGCCAGCACGCCCCATTTGAATCAATTTTTACAGCAGGCTGTGATTTTTGATGAGGCTGTGACGCCGCTTGCGCGTACCTTTCCTGCTTGGGTCAGTATTTTAACGGGACGTCATCCTAAGGATCATGGTGCTCGATTTAATTTAGATGCGCCCGGATTTTTGAACATAGGTTTCACTTTACCCAAGGCTTTGCAAGAGAAAGGTTATCAAACGTGGTTTGCAACGGATGAAACACGATTCAGTAATATTGAAGCTGATCTCGGATTTGATCACTTGATTAAGCCGCCAGAAGGTGCGAATGATTTTTTGTTGGGAACCTTGAATGATTTTCCCATGACTAATTTATTGGTTAATTCGTGGATTGGAGAAAAAATATTTCCTTACAGTTATGCCAATCGTGCTGCATTTGTCACTTATCGTCCTGCGACATTTGTGACGCGTTTAAATAAAATGTTGCCTGATCAAGCACACTTAAAAAAACCACTGTTTTTGTCAATGCACTTGTTGCTATCTCATTGGCCCAATGAATGGGCAACCTCTCGTTTTAGCAGCAGTGCTTTGTTGCCTGAGCGTTATCGTGCTTCTGTGCAAGAGGTGGATGCGCAGTGGGGTGCGGTGATGGCCATGTTGAAAAAGAAAAAATTATTGGATCATGCCATTGTGGTTGTTTTATCTGATCATGGTGAATCCTTGGGGTTGCCAGGCGATCGCTTGTTAACTGAAAAATGGCATCAACCAGGAAAAGATTCATTGAAGCGAGTGGAGCGTAGCCGCTACGTCACTGCCTCGCCTTCTTCTTTACATTTTAAGACGGATTATGGAATAGACACTTCTTATGGACATGGCACAGATATATTGAGCATGAGTCAATATAAGACGGTGTTAGCTTGGCAGTATTTGGGTGAAAAAGACTGGACACCTAAACATATTTATTCCAGAGTCTCGTTGTTAGATATCATGCCTACTTTGTTGGATGTGTTGAGTGTGCCCATGCCTAAACAGGTAGAATTGGCGGGGGTTTCTCTTGCAAAAAATCTCACACAAGGAAATACGGTGCCTGAAAAAAGAGATTTTTATTTAGAAGATGGGTATAAAATTCCTGCCATTGCGACGGATACTATTTCCATTCACCAAGTGTTAGAGCAATCCTTGCATGCTTACAATATTGATTCAAAAACAGGTAAAGTGACCATGAGATCGGACATTGAACAACTGGGTTTGTCAGCAAAAGAATATGCGATCATTCAAGATCATTGGATGTTGGCTTTTTATCCGCCCTATACAGACGATGATGTGATCAAAATGTTGGATAAAACACTTAACAAAAACCCCACGAGAAAACCTCTCCCCAAAGAGAAGGGGCGATGGTTTATGGTAGATTTGTCTACTCAAAAATGGAGTGCTGATTTAGAATCAGTTTGGGCAAAACGCACGCCAGCTCAACAACTCAAAGCAAAATTGTTGGCGTTTTATGGAAATGAAATTCATGACTTATAGATTTCTTGTTATTCTGTGTGAAAATGTCGGCGATGCCCTTTGCACCACACCTGCCATAAAATTGTTACGTGATTATGCACCTACGGCTCAGATAGATGCCTTGGCGATCACTCAAGTGAGTGCGGAAGTGGTGAAACATAATCCTGTGTTTAACCAGGTGATTTCTGTCGATATGATTCATGATTTTCCGCTGTTCGCTTCGTGTTATACGCATCGATTTGTTTTTATTCCCACGCCTAAAGCCATAGCAGTAGCGGAAAAAATGTCACTTCCTTTTTTTAAGGCTGAACCCCCTAAGCCAGCGCATTTACGTGAAGTGGGGGTGACCTTATTACGTCGCGTTTTTCCTGATATGCACAACAAGGAAAGTGAACATTATTTTTTATATCCGCAAACGGAAAATGAAGTGGCGATAAAAGAAAAATTAAAAAAAGCAGGCGCGACATTTTCACCAGAGGAAATATTAATAGCCTGTCACGTGGGTTGCAGTAAGGCTGCAGCGCGTGCGCTTAAATTTTGGAAGCGTGGTGTGGCGAGTCATCGTACTTGGCCATTTAAAAATTTTTATTTTTTAACAGAATCATTTAAAAAGGATTATCCTCAATTAAAATGGGTGTTGACAGGAACCTTGGGTGAGCAAAAAATTATAAAAAAATATTTTAAAAAAAGTGATCGTATTATTGATTTAACTGCCCAAACGTCCATTCTTGAGTTGGCTGCGCTCATGAAATATTGTCGCGTTTTTTTGTCGGGAGACACGGGCCCTATGCATGTGGCCAGCACCACCGCTGTGCCCATGTTAACCTTATTTGGTTCCACCCACCCCAGTGTGACGGGGCCTAAACCCGTGCGAGATAATATGATTTTTTTGTTGGGTGAAGAGGCAATTGAAACCATCACTGTGCAGCAAGTGAAAGAGAATTTGTTAACATTGATTGTGGATCAATAAAAAAAAACACAGTACAATGCACGGGCTTTGTATTCCTACCCTCGTTGATCTGAAGATAAACGCTGTTAGTGATACAATCGTCGTGTTAATTCTGTGGCTGGGTAGCAGAGTGGTTATGCCGCGGCCTGCAAAGCCGCTTACGCCGGTTCGATTCCGGCCCCAGCCTTATTTCGTGTGAGTTGAAACACGAATAAACGCAGTTAAATTTCTGCATATTTTTTTGCCCGGGTGGCGGAATAGGTAGACGCAAGGGACTTAAAATCCCTCGGGACTTAACTCCCGTGCCGGTTCGATTCCGGCCTCGGGCACCATACCACCAATAGTTTGTGAGGATTTTTATATGGGAGAACACACGCTGGACGTGAACGAATCACTTTTCACCACAGAAGTTTTGGATGCTTCCCTGCCTGTTTTGGTTGATTTTTGGGCTGAATGGTGTGGTCCTTGCCGTATGATCGCGCCCACCTTAGAAGAAATTGCACAACTTTACCAAGGTAAACTTAAGGTTGTGAAGGTGAATGTTGACGAGAGTCCTGCAATTGCTTCAAAATACGGAATCCGTGGTATCCCCACTCTTTTGCTGTTTAAGCAGGGTAACGTAGAGGGTACAAAGTTTGGCGCTGTCTCTAAGCAGGATTTAGTTGCCTTCTTGGACGAAATGCTTTAAAAACAAGGTTCTTTCCTGTACAAGTCATATTTGTCCGCTGTTATTTCAAAGGAATTTACTATACTCAACGTAACATGCCCATCGAACCTGAGCTTCGTGCAGGAGTGGAGCCACAGATAGACTTCAACTAAATCCCAATTTTTTTCATCTTTATTTTCCGTTGTATTTTCATTTTTCCCCCAACCAAGATAGGTCGTTAGTACTATGAATCTGACTGAGCTTAAGAAAAAAACCCCTTCCGAGTTAATTAAAATTGCAGAAGAAATGGGTCTGGAGAATTTATCTCGTGCCCCGAAAAAAGACATGATCTTTGCCATTCTAAAAGCGCATGCGCGTCGTGGAGAAGATATTTTCGGTCATGGTGTATTGGAAATCCTGCAAGATGGGTTTGGTTTTTTGCGTGCAGCAGAGGAATCTTATTTGGCGGGCCCCGACGATATTTATGTCTCGCCTAGCCAAATTCGACGCTTCAATCTTCACACAGGTGATACTGTCACGGGGAAGATTCGTCCGCCTAAAGAAGGGGAGCGTTATTTTGCTTTACTGAAAGTGGATCAAATTAATTTTGATGCGCCTGAAAATGCGAAAAACAAAGTATTGTTTGAAAACTTAACGCCTTTGTTTGCTTCTCAGCGCTTGACGATGGAGCGGGGGAATGGCAGCACAGAAGACATCACCGCACGTGTGATTGATTTGGCTACACCTATAGGTAAAGGACAGCGTGGTTTAATTGTGTCTCCGCCAAAAGCGGGTAAAACGATGATGTTGCAACACATTGCGCAATCTATCGCGCAAAATCATCCGGAATGTTATTTAATTGTATTATTAATTGATGAACGTCCTGAAGAAGTCACCGAAATGGAACGTTCTGTGCGTGCAGAAGTGATCGCCAGCACCTTTGATGAGCCGGCGACACGTCATGTGCAAGTAGCGGAAATGGTGATCGAAAAAGCAAAACGTTTGGTGGAACACAAGCGTGATGTGGTGATTTTATTAGATTCCATCACACGTTTGGCGCGCGCTTACAACACAGTGATCCCCGCCAGTGGCAAAGTATTAACGGGCGGTGTGGATGCCAATGCTTTACAAAGACCCAAACGTTTCTTTGGGGCAGCACGTAATATTGAAGAAGGGGGCAGTCTAACGATCATTGCAACCGCTTTGGTAGACACCGGTTCCAAGATGGACGAAGTGATCTATGAAGAATTCAAAGGTACGGGTAACATGGAGTTACACTTGGATCGCCGTATTGCTGAAAAACGTGTGTATCCTGCCATTAATATTAATCGTTCGGGCACGCGTCGCGAAGAATTGTTGACGAAGCCGGATGAATTACAAAAAATGTGGATCTTGCGTAAGATTTTACATCCGATGGATGAGTTGGCCGCGATGGAATTTTTAATTGATCGTTTGCGCAGCACCAAGACAAACGAAGATTTCTTTGATGCCATGAAAAAGTAGATTATAGCCAGGAGTAACTTGTATGAGCATACAAGATGTCCAACAAGCCTATAATCGGTTTAAAGGCTTATTAACAGAGTATCAAGAACTCATGAAGCCAGAGCCGGCACATGAGGTCGCTGCTGCTCCTGCTGTTCCAGCCCCTGTTGATGAAGCTGTTCCTCTTCATCTCTCTGCAGCTGTGGCTGAAGTCGCTGCTCCTACTGTTGCTCCCGTTGCTGAAGCTGCTGCTGTTGAAGCTGCTGTGGCCGCTGCCACTGCGGCTGATGAAGCTGAAGAGGCCGGCCTTGAAGCTGCTGCTGCCGCCCCTCCTGTTGAGGGTGGAGATCTTGAAGAGGAGCTTCTTGATGCTGGAGAAGTTGTTGCTGCTGACCCTGCTGCTGTGGCTGCTGCTGCCGCTCCTGCTAT
>JACREE010000061.1 GCA_016218405.1 Gammaproteobacteria bacterium | reverse complement strand
TAGCTGAGTTGTTACAAAATACTTCCTCAAAACCCAGCCCCTTCAGGTACGAGGGGTATATTTCATGGTCGACAAAAAGTGTCTTCTGCAATGACATTTGCTGTTTCGGCATTTAATGCGCCTTCTCCACTCATGCTGGCAATTTTTTTAAACATATCATCAGGTAAAGTATTGTCAGGTAAAAAACCATTATTTGCTTCTGCCCATAAAAATAAAGTACGGGAGACTTTGCGAATACGACAAAAATCACCTGCAGCCAGATTGTTGGAAGTGGCTTTTTCGGTGAGTCTTTCAGCAAAAAATAGCGCACGAGGACCCGCATCTAACACTTGTTTGAAATTTTCTTCATCCAATTTTTGTTCTTTACCTAATCCAAGTACTTCCAGTGCTGCACATACTGATTGAAGAAATTTAGGATGGGAATTTGCATAGTCAAGCAGAGTTTGAATAATATTTTGAGTCATAAGCTCGGCTTTTCTCAATGCTAATAGGGCTATGCTTAAACTTCCAATAAAATCATGATGAGATAAAATACTGCCGCAATTTTCAGGTGTTAAGTCATGGGTACGATCATTTGAGCTAACAATGTTATTTAGTTCACATAATAGGGTTGCTATCTCCACAATAAAAGCGGGATGGGCACAAATAATCTGAAGGTTTGTTTTGTCGAGTAAGCGAGCTTGATCTAATTTCTTGAATGCTTGATCAATCGATTGGGTGGGTACGCTGGTTTGATGAGGACGGGTTGTTTTTTTCAAAAGAACTAACGCATAAGCAAAAAGTTCGCAACGCCAAGGCATGTCTGAAACAGAGAAAAAACTGTTTGAAGCGCCGGTTTGTGGTAACCAAGTATAAAGTATTTGAAAGTTCTCTTGGTTAAGGATGCCTGCTTTCTTTATATCGAGTAATGCATTAAGGAAATATCTATGAAACACACTGGAGTTTTTTACATAAACGTAAATTTTTTGAAAATTTTCTTGGTTTAGACACCCTTCTTCTTTTAAAGCGCATAATACTTGATAAAAGTCATCTTCAAAAATTGAATACAAGGTAGTTTGGCAAATGGTCTCACAATCTTCATCGTTTAATATTTCAGCGCGGTGTAGGATAACAAGCAATCTTGCTATCTTAGCACTGTTGTATTCTCTAGAAAAAATTCCAGAAAAATTTCTCTCATTGAGTATGCCAGCTTGACTTAAGATTGAGGTGGCTTCAATAATTTTATCGGAGCAGGCATGATTTCTTTTGGAATCAATGAGTTGAAAGGTTTTATCGTTAAGTGATCCAGCTTGACTTAGCCTATGAAACAGCAGCACCAGATTTTCTAGATCAACCATCGAGCTGGTTTGTCCTGTTAACGAATAAATAATTTCGCGATTTTTATCATTGAGCATGCCTGCTTGATTAAAGGAGACCCATATTTGAGCAATTTCGGGCTGAAATATGCTTTGACTGCAGATAGTGTGAAAATTTTCAGGATCAAGTATGCCTGCTTTATTGAGTGTGGTGAACGCTAAAATAAGCTGATCGCTGAGGTAAGAGTTATATCCGTTTATGCGCGAATAAAAACATTGACGAGTTTCATAATTTAAGATGCCAGCTTGACCTAATAGCACCTAGGCTTGAGCGCTCGGAATATGATAGAATCCTTGTTTACAAATGGCCTGGCGATTTTCATCACTGAGCATACCGGCTTGATTTAATAGGACCCAGGCTTGAGCAATATTGTGGTATTGCCTCTCCTGAAGCGAGATCATTTCGCGATTTTGGCTGGTAAGGATGCCTGCCTTATGTAAAATCACTAAGGCTTGAGCAATGTCAGGAGAATGTTTTTCTCGACCGAACACATCTCCAAATTCTTTGTTTATCCTGTCAATAATTTGACGATTTTCGTCGGTGAGTATGTCCGCTTCGCCTAAAATGACCCGTGCTTCAACCAGCTCAGAATAGAGATATTGTTGAGAAAAAATAATTTGACGATTTTTATCAGTGAGTGTCCCCGTTTTATTTAAACGGACTAATGCTTTAGCAAATTTATCAGCATCACCCATTTTAGAAATAAATCGACGATTTTCATCAGTAAGCATGCCCGCTTCGTTCAGGCTTATTAAGCCTTGAACAATTAGACCTGAATAACTTCCATCTGAATGTGTAAAACTCGTGGCGTAATTTTCATTATTTAGCAAACCTGCTTGAGATAAGCTGACTAACGTCTTTGCAGTTATAAAAGGGGTGGTACTTTGAGTGAAGAGGCTGTGCCAACTTGCATCGTTAAGTATGCCTGCTTCCTTTAATGTTATTAATGCTTCTGCAACGGATTTAGGGTCGTGTTTCTCGGAGCAAATAATTTGACGATTTTCATTGTTAAGGATATCTGCTTCCTTCAGCTCTATTAAAGCTTCCGCGAGGCTGATAGGATTGTGTTTTTCAATACAAATAGCTTGACGATTTTTGTCGTCAAGTATATTTGCTTCATTTAATTTTACTAAGGCTTCCGCAATCATTTCAGGCGCATGCTTGTTAGTGCAAATAGCTTGACGATTTTTGTCGTCAAGTAGGCTGGCTTGAGTTAGCCTTATTAAGGCTTGAGCAAGCTCGATGGGGTCGCATTTTTTTGTGCAAATAGTTTGACGGTTATTATCGTCAAGGATATTCGCTTGATGTAATGTGATGAGTGCCTGAGCTGCAATAGCATGAGAAGATGTCATCGTAGAAATAGCTTGATGATTTTGGGCATCAAGTATGTTTGCCTGTTCTAAAATAATAAAAGCATCTGCAATTGCTTCGGTATGTCTTGCTTTTTGGCAAAGGGTTTGTAAATTTTTTTGGGTGAGTATATTCGATTTATTTAATTTAACTAAAGCACGAAAAACAGCCCCTCTTTCATTGTCACTGAGTGCGCGAACTAGTCGAAGATTATTAGGGGAGGTTAAATTTACTTTTTTTAAAAAAGAAAATATGTCAGAAAGAGTAATCATGGGAGCAATTCTCAATTAGTAACCAGGTTACCTTGGGGAGCACGAAAAAGAGGGTAGCTTTCTGTATTTTTTTTGTCAAGGAATCTGGCTTTGGGGGAGGTATAGCTCTTACTCTGCCGCCGCAAGAGAAGGGTAAAGTTGAAAGGTGTTGTTGAGTAGCCTTGCCATGTGGGTGTCGCGTGCGTGTGCTGAAGGTAAGCCCATGACGACACCCACGAGTCGGGTACCTCCGCGCTTCATGGAGGTGGCAATGTTAAATCCAGAGGCGCGACAAAATCCTGTTTTTAAGCCATCTACGCCTGGATAACGCCCCAGCATGTGATTGTGTGAACCATAAATGGCGCCTCGATAGGCAAATTGTCGAATTTGGAAGTAATGATAGTACTGCGGATAGGTAATGATGATGGCGCGAGCGAGTTTTGCCATGTCATAGGCTGTGCTCACCTGGCAAGGTTCGGGTAAACCAGAAGCATTACAAAAACTCGAGTTTACCATGCCTATTTGGTGGGCACGTCGTGTCATCAGCCGACCAAAGCGTCTTTCACTGCCTTGTCCCAGGGCTTCCGCCACCACGGTGGCAACATCATTAGCTGAATGTGTCACCATGGCCAGAATCGCATTTCTGACGGTGATGGTTTGCCCAGCTCGCAATCCCAGCTTGGAGGGTTCTCGGCTGGCTGCATGCTGAGAAACAGGCAAAGCTTGATTCAAACTTAATCGCCCTGTTTCTAGGGCATCGAATACCATGTAGAGAGTCATCATTTTGGTGAGCGAAGCAGGGTAGCGAGGTGCATTTGGATTGATGGCGTGTAGGACATGCCCTGTTCGGTAGTCCAAAATGACGGCCGCGTAGCGCGAAGGATAGGCGCCACTGAGGGCGGGAATCAGCATCAATATAAATAACAGCTGGCGTTTTATTTGAGCGAAATTAAAAACGAATTTCATCACTGCCATCCAGGGCATTGCCCAATGCGTTAGGTCATTAGTTATAATTCTAGCATCTCTTTTGCATGTGCGAGGGAGGAGGGGGTCAGGGTGGCGCCTCCAATCATGCGTGCTATTTCGGATATTTTTTGCTCATTTGAGAGAGGTTGAATGCTGATATCCGTGGTATTTTTTTGTATTTTTTTGGTGACTGAAAAATGTTGACCACTAAAGACGGCCACTTGTGGCGCGTGAGTGATGCAAAGAATTTGGTGGTATTGGCTGAGTCTTTTCAATAATTCTCCCACGCAGGCTGCTGTCGCCCCGCCTACTCCCGCATCGATTTCGTCAAAAATAAGAGTGAGAGGGGTATCTTGTCCGACGGTGACCACCGTGATGGCGAGGCTGATGCGTGATAATTCGCCGCCTGACACAATTTTTGATAAAGGTTGGAGTGAGGAACCCGGATTGGTGCTAACCCAAAACTCTATTTTATCTTGGCCATGCATCTCCATGCGATTTTCAATTTGAGTGTGGACTCTTATATTAAATTCTCCTCCTTTCATCCCCAGTTTTTGCAAATACTCTGTGATGAGTTGTTGGAGTGATTGAGCAGCTTGTTTTCTTTTTTTGGAAAGGCAGGCGGCTTTTTCTTGATAAGCAAGACAAGAGACTTCAAGCTCTTTCTCAAGTATTGAGATCGTTTTTTCATCGGTTTCAATAGAATTGATTTTTTCAGAAAAAGTTTGATGTAATGCAAATAATTCATGCGCAGGAATATGATGTTTTCGCGCAAGTGCATAAGCCTGGCTAAGACGTTGATCCAGTTCATTCAATCGATCTGCATTGAGTTCAACTTTGTCTAAGATGTGTTGCAAGGAAGAAATCACTTCTTTAACCTGGATGAAAGCAGAATCTAACAATTTATGGATAGGAATCAAATCCTCATCATACTCAGTTAAATGAGCCAGTTTTGCATTAGCGGTGCGTAAAAGGGCGGAAGCAGTTTGTTCATCATCCAGTGACGTTAAAACAAATTGTATGCCCTCAGTGAGTTGTGTGCGATGGGCTAAACGTTTTTGTTCTTTTTCTAATTCTTCTAATTCGCCTGCTTGTAAATTTAAGGCGGCTAACTCTTCTGTTTGAAATGTTAAAAATTCTTTTTGTTGAAGGAGTTGTTGATATTGATTTTTTTTCTCAAGAAGTTGTTTTTGTAATGTTTTGTATTGTTGAAAACAGTTTTGCACTTCACAAACAAATTCAGAAAGTTGCCCGAAGGTATCTAGGTGATGGCGTTGACCTTCAGTTTCAAGTAAAGATTGATATTCGTGCTGACCATGCAGGGTGACCAAGAGGGCGCCTAAGTCACGTAAAAACTGCAAAGGAACAGGGCGACCATTGATAAATGATTTGGAGCGACCGTCACGAGAGAGCAGGCGCCTCAGTAGCAGGCACGAGGGTTCATCATCGCTTAGCAATTCGTTATTACGAAGCCAGTGTTGTGTGGCGAGGTTGGTCGTGATATCAAATGCGCCACTGACCTCACATTTTTCCGCATTTTCACGGATAAAAGAGCTGTCGCCGCGCCTACCTAGCACAAGCGCTAAGGCGTCCATTACAATGGATTTTCCTGCGCCCGTCTCACCCGTGAAGATAATCAGCCCCGAAGAAAAGTCGAGAGACAAAGTGTCGATAAGGGCAAAATTTTGGATGGATAGGTGGGTGAGCATGCCATTCCCTGTTTATAAATACTCCACTCGTACAATTTCATATTCAACCGCACCTGAAGGCGTTTGTACAGTCACAATGTCGCTAATTTCTTTTCCAATGATGGCGCGTGAAATAGGGGAAGAGTGCGATATTTTGGATTCTTTTAGGTTAGATTCATCCTCACCTACAATTTGATAGGTCACTTCTTGGTTACTATCTAGGTTGAGTAGGGTGATGGTTGAACCAAAGACAACTTTTCCCTGGTTGGGGATTTTAGAAATATCAATGACTTGGGCGTGAGACAGTTTGGATTCAATGTCGAGGATGCGCCCCTCAATAAAGCCCTGTTGCTCCTTGGCGGAATGATATTCTGCGTTTTCTTTCAAGTCACCCAGCGCGCGTGCTTCAGCGATGGCCTTGATAATGCGAGGACGTTCCACGGATTTTAAATGTTGTAGTTCTTGTTTTAATTTTTCTGCCCCGTGTAAAGTCATGGGTGTTTTGGTCATCTTGCATTCTCCTTGGTATTTTTAAAATTGAAAAAACGGAAGCTGAGGGATTCTAATTTAAAATTTTCTCATTTTAAACCCCTTGAGGCGAGGTGGTTTTTTTTGCTTTTCAATGAGTAAGCCGATGAGGCGTGTTAAATTTCTCAGTTCCCGCACAAGATTCAGTGCGCAAAAGAAAAAAGCATCGAGAATGAGGTGTTGTTCAGAAGGAAGTGTAGGCATATTTTCAAATTCGCGAATAAGGGGGAGTAACTCATGATTACTAATATCATTGATGTCTAAAGTGAGATGTCTTTCCCTTAAGCTTTTTGCAAGTTGTTCTAACCAAAAATAAACATGCTGATTAAACAAAGAAACTTGTTTTTCAAGTGGCAGGCCTGTTTCTAACTTAATCAGTGCATGATGAATGAAACAAATATATCGAAAAATTTCTCGTTGGCTTGTGAGGATATTGGCATAAGTCGCTTTGTCCAAACTTTTTTTGGAAAGTTCATTGCCAGCTTCATGCATGAGTTTTCGTTGTGTTGCAAAGATAGCAATAATTTTTTCTTCTTTTTCAAGAAAGGCTTGGGTGCCCGTATCTTGAATCCACACTAATTGATAAAGTTCAATATAATTTTCTAGTGTGGCAGCAATGGCTTCATAAATTTTTTGATAAGCATGGATGGGAAATAAAAATTTTGAAACGATAAATGCGATTAAAATGGCAATTGAAATTTCAATAAAACGTAAAATAGCGGTTTTATAAGTAGGATCATCGGATAATACAATCATCACGACAGTGGCTGCACCCAACAAACCGACATTACTGATGTCTTTAGGGCTGCCTGCAATATAAGAGAAAATAAAAATAGAGAGAAAAAGGAAGACTGTGACAGCGAGCGTGTGATCATCATAAACCAACAACACAAGCCCGGAGGCAAGCGCGCCCACCAAGGTGCCAAGTAAACGCATCGTGGATTTAATCACAACGCCGCCCACATTAATTTGGGTGCTCATGACCACGATGATGGTGATGAGCACCCAAGCTGCCATGGGCAAGTTGAAAAAGTGAGCAGCAAAAAATCCCAATAAACAAGCAATGGCTGTTTTGATGCTATTGATGAGTCGTTCGTTATCAACATTAAGGCGCAGATCCATGCTTATTTTCCTTTAAACAGAGGCGGCAGTTTATCTAAACTGTAGGACAAGATAAGTGGAAGAGAGTAGTACAAGAATCCACATGCCCAGATTTAAACTGCGAATCTTGCCTGATAACACTTTTAATGTAGCATAAGAAATCAAACCCAAACTCACCCCCATAGCAATCGAAAAACTAGCCGGAATGGTGAGTGCTGTGATAAGGCCAGGTAAATTTTCTTGCCAATCTCGAGTGAGTTGCCCCAGATTTTTTGCCATCAAAAAAGCCACATAAATGAGCGCAGGCGCAGTAGCATAAGCAGGAATTGTATTAATGAGAGGGGCAAATCCAAGCGAAATTAAAAAAAACAGGCTGACGAAGATGACCGTCAATCCTGTTTTGCCACCCGCACGCACGCCTGTGGCGCTTTCAATGTAACTGCCTGTGCTGGAAGTGCCCAATAGTGAGCCGGTGATGTTGGCTAAGCTATCTGCCAAAAGTGCGCGAGGCAAACGTTCTATTTTGCCTTCTTTGGAAACCAGTTTGGCTTGGGTCAGTACAGCAACGAGGGTCCCTGTGTTATCAAATAATGCAACAAAGAGGAAAATGAGCGTGGCGAATAACAGTTTGGGATCAAAAACGTGAGGAAATTGAAGTTTCAGAAAAACCGGACTCAAGCTAGGCGGGAAAGCCACGATCCCTTGATAATTTACAAGATGTAGCGCCAAGCCCAGTGCGGTCATGATGATGATACTAAAAAAAATAGCGCCCATCAGACGAAGGCGTTCGAACAAAATGATCAATCCCAAACCGAGGATGGCCAGGCTGACTTCAATGTGCGTCAAGTTCGAAAAAATGGGCCAAGGATGAGGGGTGAGTGAAATTAAATTTATATTTTTTAAACCAATCAATCCTAAAAACAAACCAATGCCTGCCATGATGCCTATTTTAAGTGGGTTGGGAAGAAAATTGATGAGCCATTGACGTATGCCTGTGAGTGTCAGGAGCCCAAACAAGAGGCCCGAAATAAAAACGGCGCCCAAGGCGATTTGCCATGAATAACCCAGGTGACCTACGACGATATAAGCAAAATAAACGTTGAGGCTCATGGAAGGGGCCAGTGCAATGGGATAATTGGCGAGAAATCCCATCAAAAAAGAGCCGATGGCGGCAGCCAAGCAGGTAGCCACAAAGACAGCGCCTTTGTCCATACCTGTGCTACCCAAAATCAATGGGTTGATGGCTAAAATATAGCTCATCGTCAAAAATGTGGTTAAACCTGCGGTAAATTCTTGTTTTAAGCTAGAATGAACGGGCGGGGTGAGGGGATGAGAAGTATGTGTTGACATATTTTTAATAGGAGACTCGGCTGTTTGATTATATAATAAGCGGCTTGATTGTATGATTACAAAATAACCATCGAAGGAAGCCTGTATGTTATTTCAAGATAAATCCTTTTTGCAACAAACTGAATTGCGTGCTGCCATGACGCGTGCCTATCGTACAGACGAAACGGCCTGTCTTGAACACTTAATTTCAACACTGAGCTTCTCGTCTGCTTCTCTTGAAGCGATTCAAGATACTGCCCGTGAATTAGTTAAAAAAGTCCGTACGGCCCGTTTGGGTAAAAGTGGTTTAGACGCCTTTTTGGTGCAATATGATTTAGGTAGCCAAGAGGGTATCGCATTAATGTGTTTGGCTGAAGCTTTATTGCGGATTCCTGATAATGCAACGCGTGACAAATTGATCAAAGATAAAATTGCGACCGCCAATTGGGCCGTGCATTCAGGGCAAAGTCCTTCTTTATTTGTCAATGCAGCCACTTGGGGGTTGATGTTGACGGGGAAGGTGCTTAAGCCTGCAGAAATGTCTGCTTCGAAATTGAATGCCAGTTTGAAACGATTCATTGAGCGCTCAAGCGAACCTGTTATTCGCAATGCAGTGCTTCAAGCCATGAAAATTCTGGGCAAACAGTTTGTCATGGGACGCACGATAGAAGAAGCCATTAGTCGCGCACAAGAAGCAGAAAAACAAGGTTATCGTTTTTCATACGATATGTTGGGTGAAGCCGCGCGTACGATGGTAGATGCGGAGCGTTATTTTCAATCATATAAAATGGCCATCGAAAAAATTGGCGAAGCCAGTCACGATTTGGGTGTCATAAAAGGTCCGAGTATTTCTATTAAACTTTCTGCGCTGTATCCCCGTTATGAGTTTTCGCATCGTCAAGCGGTGCTGGCTTACTTGGTGCCTAAAGTCGTGGAGCTGGCCCAGGCAGCTAAACGCGTCAACATCGCCATGACCATCGATGCAGAAGAAACAGAACGTTTGGATTTGTCATTGGATATCATGGAGCGCGTGTTTGCCGATCCCACTTTATCAGATTGGCAGGGTGCGGGATTGGCGGTACAAGCTTATCAAAAGCGCGCGCCCTATTTGTTGGATTGTTTGGCTGATTTTGCGCGTAAACAAAAACGTCGCTTAAATGTACGTTTGGTTAAGGGTGCTTATTGGGATGCAGAAATCAAACAAAGCCAGGTGATGGGTTTGGAAGGCTACCCTGTGTTCACCCGAAAAGGGGCAACAGATGTCTCTTATTTAGCTTGCGCTAAAAAAATGTTGTCGGCGACGGATGCCTTTTATCCTCAGTTTGCCACGCATAACGCCTACAGTGTGGCGGCTATTTTAGAAATGGCAGGAGAATACCGTGATTTTGAATTTCAATGCCTGCATGGCATGGGTTACACCTTGTATGATCAAGTGATTGGTGAAAAACATTTGAATATACCGTGTCGTGTTTATGCGCCGGTGGGTACGCACGAAGATTTATTAGCGTATCTGGTACGTCGCTTACTTGAAAATGGTGCAAACACTTCCTTCGTGAATCGAATTATTGATGAAGACGCTCCCATTTCAGATATCATTGCTGATCCCGTTGCAAAAATACGCGCGCTTGAAATAAAACCTCATCCAGGCATTCCTTTGCCTCGAGATATTTATCAGCCTGATCGCAAAAATTCCATGGGCATTGATTTAAGTAATTATGAGCAAGTCAGCGCACTCGCACAGGGCCTAGAGTTGGCGGCAGCGAAAACTTATATTTGTGCACCATTAATTGCAGGAAAAACCTATCAAGACACGAGCAAACAAACGCCTGTGTATTCCCCTCTTGATCAAAATAAAGTGATTGGTTACCTCACTCATGCGAGCACTGATTTAGTCGAAACCGTATTGAGTCAAGCAACAGAAGCAGCGGCGGCTTGGGCGGCGGTACCTGTTGAAGATCGGGCACATCTGTTAGAGAAAGCAGCCGATTTGCTAGAAGAAAAACGCGTATTATTTATGGCACTAGCACAAATTGAAGGAGGAAAAACCGTCAGTGATGCGATTGCAGAAGTCAGAGAAGCAGCAGATTTTTGTCGTTACTATGCGGCGCAAGCACGTGAAATATTTTCACCGCTTAAACTCAAAAGTCCAACAGGTGAAACCAACACCTTGCGTTTGTGTTCGCGCGGTCCTTTGTTGTGCATCAGTCCTTGGAATTTCCCCTTGGCTATTTTCTTAGGACAAATCACGGCGGCGTTGGCCACGGGCAACCCTGTGATTGCTAAGCCAGCGGAACAAACATCTTTGATTGCCTATGAAGCGGTGAAAGTATTGCATGAGGCGGGTATTCCTGAATCTGTGTTACAACTTTTTCCTGCGCGCGGTTCAATGATAGGTCAGTACTTAGTGCCTGATGAAAGAATTAAAGGTGTGATTTTCACGGGTTCCACTGAAACTGCTCAGCTGATCAATCAAACCTTGGCACAGCGTCACGGCTCTATTGTGCCATTGATCGCTGAAACAGGGGGGCAGAATGTGATGATCGTGGATTCTTCTGCCTTACCTGAACAAGTGGTGTCGGATGTGATGGTGTCGGCTTTTGGCAGTGCCGGACAACGTTGTTCTGCGCTACGGGTATTATATTTGCAAGAAGACATTGCGGATAAAACGATTACGATGTTAAAAGGAGCGATGCAAGAGTTGAATCTGGGTGATCCACGTTTTTTAAACACTGATGTGGGGCCTGTGATTGACCGTGCTGCGTGGAACACATTGGATGCGCATGTAAAAGAAATGTTAACTGAGGCCACCTTGATTTATCAAATGTCACTGCCCAAAGAAGGGGGGCAAGGGGTTTATTTTGGGCCTTGTGCATTTGAAATTGACTCCATTAAACGCTTGAAACGAGAAGTCTTTGGTCCTGTGTTACATGTAGTACGTTATGCAGCGGAAGATTTAGAGAAAGTAATGGATGAAGTGAATGCAGTGGGTTACGGTTTAACATTAGGTATTCATAGTCGCATTGAAGAAACCATTCAATTAATCGCAAGCTGCATGCGTGTGGGTAACACCTATGTGAATCGAAGTATGACGGGTGCCGTGGTGGGTGTACAACCCTTCGGTGGAGAAGGGCTCTCGGGAACAGGGCCTAAAGCCGGTGGACCTCATTACCTACCTCGTTTGTGTACGGAACGTACACTCACCATTAACACGACAGCTTCGGGCGGAAATGCTTCTTTGCTTTCACTGGATGAGTAGGGTAGTCAATAGGTAGCAACCCAATGGAACATACGAACAC
>JACREE010000060.1 GCA_016218405.1 Gammaproteobacteria bacterium | reverse complement strand
TCCTGCCAAGTGAGGGCATCCATATCCACCATCGGACGCACCACACACCATGCAGACTGAAAATTGTCAAAAAAACAAGATTCGCTAGGCTTGATGAACCACCCTTTGTGACCTATATCCCCCGCAGAAATTCCAAAAAATGGAAACCAAACATTTTTAAATTTAGAATTGTTACCCGTCGATTGATAAAATGCCACGCCATTCACAACAGCAATACGCCGAGTCCCAGAATTACCTACATAGGCAACCGTTGCTAAAGATTCCTTTTTTTTAAGGTTAACTTGCGCCATTTCCACTTTCCCTTCAATCCAGATAAAGTGTTTGAAGGATAACACCCCACTCATTAACTCTTTATGAAGATGTCATTTTAAATAAAAATGGCCTCTGTAGGGGACAATTGGCGCGCTAGTAACACTAATCATCCTCTCATTTGTTCTCTCACTTCATCCCCTTTTCGTTTAAGACTCCTTTGTTTTTCATTTAAACCCTCAAAAATAAAAGGATTTAAAAACTGCCTGCCAACCAATGATTTTTTTGTGGCAGCATCAAGATGTGCTTGCTCACAAACGACAGACCAGCACCTACCTATCCCCTTAAGTTGGTGCTCGATGATGCTTACCGCCTCTTTTTCAGAAAGCAAAAAATAAGGGGCAGCATCCAAACACGTGGCAAGGCGACTACTGCGATCTTGATTGGAAATCAACATGGCTTGAGATGCAACCTGTCCAATCCGACTTTGGGGACATAAATCATAAGCCGGAGAAAGTGATAATGTTGAACCATCCCAAAATGCCGAATGATTACGCGCATGATCGTCAGTATTGCCGATAAAAATATTAAAAATCAAACGCGAAAATAATTCTTTCAATGTTTGTGAGGCATCTTTAAATTGATAACGAATTATTTCGGCTAGTTTTTCATAACTGGCATACCTCGCCATCATTTCATCTAACTCTAACAAAGTTAAAGCTGATAGCATCATTTTTCTTTGCCATCCTTCTACAGTAAATCGGCGATCAAAGCGCTCAACAAGCAACACATCTTTATGCAGTGACTTCGTTAATGTGACAGGTGCCACACAAAGACCCACGAGCTCTGCCAGACGCATTGAAATAAATTCTATTTTTATAAAATTATATAAATCTGTAGAAAGAGAAAATTTCGCAATATATTTTTTGTTGTCATGTTTCACCAAAGCTTTAGGTCGCGCACCACCTACCGAGCTACCATGGCAAAGCGCTTGATCAAGCTCGGCGCTAAAAGGCACGCCTTGTTCAATACGCATAGCAGATTCTTGCAGTTCATCTAGGCTTATATTTTCCGAACAGCGCGACTCATAATGCGTGGGGGAACATTGAAAATCAAGTGCACCTATTCGATCTGACCCAGACTCCAAAAAATAAATCAGCTCGTTATCTACCTCAATTTCAGATAATTTATTTAAAATAACACGCCTCCCCCATGCATCAGGCGCTGAGTCACGCAGGCTACTTGGCATCATTAACCCAGGAAGCGGATAAAGCGGTCCTTTTTTTAAAGGAAGTTCTTTGCTGTAGATAGAAATTGCATTTTCCCTTTCAAGGTAACTTTTTCCGTAATTGAAAATATATAATTTATTTTCAAATGTTAATTTTCCCGCAACAACGGGTTGCGTTTCATAAGGCAACCAAATCCAAACAAAGGCTTCTTTTTTACTTTTAGAAATCATCATCTATATCCCTTCTGGATTTTCGTATGCTTTGTGGAAGTAATGTAATTTTATTTCTGATGGCATCCAACTCTTTCCCTAAGACTGGTTGATCGATGTCAAATAGTTTAACTCCCACCAGCGCTGCTATTTCAAATACGATGCCCAACTCACAACTTAAATTTCCTTGTTCTATTTTTCGAAGTGTGCCGCGAGCAATATCTGCACGATCTGCCAAATCTTGCGCTGTCATTTTTTTTTCTTTTCGTGCCAATTGAATAAGCCTGCCAAGCAATGCAGCTGCATCCCGCGCATAGGTAGAATAAACCCTTTTTTTGAGCATCACCCCCTCCGAAGCCACCCACTCACATGTTGATAATATAGCTTATTTTAAATAAAAATGGCAATTATAATACCCGTAAAGATATTTTATGGGTATTATAATTGCCATTTAACCTCTATTAAGATGGAAAAAATATAAAGAAGTTTTATCTTTAAGAAGTCATCAATAATCGAATGACCACACCCAGCACGATCACAATAAAGAAATAACGGATAAATTGCGTTCCCCATTTTACAGCAGAATGGGCACCCAGCTGCCCCCCCAAAACATTCGCCAAAGCCATACACAAGCCAATCACAAAATAAACCTTACCGAACAAGGCAAAGACGATAACACCCGCGATATTACTACTGGCATTAAAAAAACGGGCCATGGCCATACTTTTCATGATGGGTAGGTGAAACAACACCATCCCTAAAGCCGTTAAAATGGCGCCCGTCCCTGGCCCAAAAAATCCGTCATAAAACCCCATCACGAGACCCAAAATACCCGTTTTAATAAAACTGGGCTGAGTAATAGCGCGTCCCTGCGTTTTTCTGACTGAATAAGGCGAAGCAAAATAAGCCGCAACCAGCAAAATAAGCCAAGGCAACATTTTTTTTAAATAATCAGGGCTGACCAAAAACGTGGTCAGCACCCCCATTATACTGCCTACAAACATCATTAGGATGCCTGGCCACCAAGCATGCGGCTTCAAAATTTGTTTTTTCCAAAAAACACGGCCTGCATTGAGGGTACCAAAAGTACCCGCCAATTTGTTTGTTCCTAATACCTCATGGGGAGGCAAACCCGCCAACATCAGGGCGGGAATGTTGATGATGCCACCTCCTCCTGCAATGCTGTCGACAAAACCCGCCAAAAAAGCAGCCGCACTGAGCCCCACTAACACTGTTCCCGAATAAGAAGATAGCATTACCATTTTTTTCTCTTTAAAAAAGGGGTAGAATTACCCGAATTAATCATCACCAGCGTATTTTTATGAATGTGGATTTTACTGACAGTGCAGCTCGCAAAATTCAATCTTTAATTGAAGAAGAAGCCAATCCCAACTTACTGCTACGTATTTACGTCACAGGCGGCGGATGTTCTGGCTTACAATACGGCTTCACGCTCGATGAAACCAGCCATCCCAATGACACACTCATCCAAAAAACGGTGGACGATGATGCAAGTAAGGTTGTTAAAGTGGCCGTCGATGCCATTAGCTTGCAATATCTTACAGGAGCAAAAGTAGATTACACCGAAGATTTATCAGGCGCACAGTTTATCATCCACAACCCCAACGCCAAAACAAAATGTGGTTGCGGCTCTTCTTTCTCGGTTGAAGAAGACGATTAGGGCGCTGAATCCTCCTTCTTACTGGGTCAGTTTTTTCAGAAGCACTTCGTTTAATTGTTGCGGATTAGCTTGTCCTTTTGAGGCTTTCATCACTTGCCCCACCAGAAAACCAAACACTCTTTCTTTCCCACTGCGATATTCTTCTACTTGTGCGGGGTTTGCCTTTAATACTTCCTCTACCCAACGCTCGATGGCGGCTGAGTCTGTCACTTGGCGTAAACCGCGTTTCGCAATAATGTCATCTGCTTCACCTTCACCTGCCACCATGGCCTCGAACACGGTTTTGGCGATTTTACCCGAGACCGTATTATCCTGAACGCGTTGAATAAGTATGCCCAAAGCACTGGCCGACACAGGAGGTTGTGTAATATCCGTGTTAGTTTTATTTAAAACAGCCCCTAATTCCACCATCACCCAGTTAGCACACAACTTGGGAGACGCAGCCGACACGCGCACCACCTCTTCAAAATAATCCGCTAAATCACGACTCGTTGAAAGCACAGCCGCATCATAATCTGCCAACCCATATTGCTCTTTAAAACGTTCACGTTTTTTCGCAGGCAATTCAGGCAGTGTTTTTCGCACTTCTTCTACAAAACTATCGTCAAATACCACAGGCAACAAATCAGGATCAGGAAAATAACGATAATCATTTGCGCCTTCTTTTCCACGCATGCTGCGCGTTTCATCTCGATCAGAATCGTATAACCGTGTTTCCTGAATCACGGTTCCACCCTCTTCAATCAATGCAATTTGACGCTGTATTTCATAATTAATGGCTTTTTCAACAAATCGAAAAGAATTTACATTTTTAATTTCAGCACGTGTACCTAACACATCCGAACCTTTTGGACGCACAGACACATTTGCATCACAGCGAAATGAACCTTCTTGCATATTGCCATCTGAAATACCTAAATAACGCACCAATGAATGCAAGGTTTTTAAATACGCCACTGCTTCTTTCGCAGAACGTAAATCAGGCTCAGACACAATTTCCAATAAAGGAATACCTGCTCGATTTAAATCGATCCCCGTCATGCCATGAAAATCTTCATGTAACGATTTTCCCGCATCTTCTTCTAAGTGCGCACGCGTGATACCGATGCGTTTTACCTCACCTTCATCCAAGATCACATCCAAATAACCTTCTGCCACAACAGGCGTATAGAATTGGCTGATTTGGTAACCCTTGGGCAAGTCAGGGTAGAAATAATTTTTCCGCTCAAAAACGGAGGTAGCATTAATTTTCGCACCCACCCCTAAACCAAATTTCACCGCCATTTTTACGGCTTCTCTATTTAGCACCGGCAATGTACCTGGCATGGCTAAGGTCAGCAAACCCGCTTGCGTATTAGGCTCCGCTCCATAAGCCGTGGGCGCCCCTTCAAATAATTTCGTTTTTGTTGCAAGCTGTGTATGTACTTCAAGACCAATGACTACTTCCCATTCCACCATAAATACCCCTAAACAAAATTAAACATGAGCCGGCATACGTTTATGCCAATCTGTTACTTGTTGATACTGATGACCCACATTCAGCAACCTGTCTTCAGAAAAATAATTCCCTACCAATTGCATCCCCACCGGCAATCCATGCGCAAAACCTGCCGGAATAGATAACCCAGGCAAGCCAGCCAAGTTAACACCCACGGTGTAAACATCCGAAAGATACATGCTCACAGGATCATTCACCTTTTCACCTTTTTTGAACGCAACATTAGGCGTGGTAGGACCTAAAATGATATCTACTTCTTCAAAAGCAGTATTAAAGTCATTTTGCACTAAACGACGTACACACTGTGCTTTATTATATAAAGCTTCATAATGCCCTGAAGATAACACATACGTACCAATCATGACGCGACGCTTCACCTCCGCACCAAATCCTTCGGCACGACTACGACAATACATATCCATCAAATCTTTAGGATTTTCACAACGATAACCGTAACGCACACCATCAAAACGCGCTAAGTTAGAGGAACATTCAGCAGGAGCAATCACATAATAAGCGGGCAAAGCTAATGCGTTGTTAGGTAAATGCACCGACCTGATTTTAGCACCCATTTTTTCATATTCTTTTATGGCTTCTTGCACTACCGCGCCCACAGCAGGATCTAAACCAGGCCCAAAATATTCTTCTGGTATCCCAATTTTTAAACCCGACAAAGAACGATTAAGGTGTTGTGTAAAATCGCCGTATTCTCGCTCCACACTGGTTGAATCGAGGGGATCAAATCCCGACATCACATTCATCATGATGGCGGCATCTTCCGCAGAAAGTGTCATAGGACCCCCTTGGTCCAAACTTGATGCAAACGCAATCAAGCCATAACGTGACACACTGCCATATGTTGGCTTTAATCCCGTCACCCCTGTGAAAGCGGCAGGTTGACGAATAGAACCCCCTGTGTCTGTCCCTGTGGCCACGGGCACCAAACGACCTGCTACCGCTGCGGCTGACCCGCCTGACGACCCTCCCGGTACTCTTTCTAAATCCCAAGGATTAAATGCAGCGCCGTAAAAACTGGTTTCATTGGATGAACCCATAGCAAATTCATCCATGTTGGTTTTACCCATCAAGATCATGCCCGCATCCTGACACTGCCGCACCACCGTTGCATCATAGGGTGCAATGAAATTATCTAACATTTTTGAACCGCAAGAACTACGCACACCCTTCGTACAAAACAAATCTTTTTGCGCAATAGGAATACCCGTCAGCAATTTTGCATGACCTTGCGCACGCAATTCATCCGCTTTTTTTGCTTCTTCATTTAATACGTCTTCTTGTAACACTGTCACAAACGCATTGAGCTGTGGCTCATATTTTTTAATTCGATTTAAATAATGTTGAACTAATTCTTGGCTTGATATTTTCTTTTCGCGCAACTCGATGACCAATTCTGCAATCGTTTTGGTGTGCATATCCACCTCTGAAAGACAATAAAATGAATAATTAAGTGTTTTATTCGATAACCTGGGGAACAAGATAAAGCCCCGCTAACACATCTGGAGCAATACTCTGAAAAAGTTCACGTGAATTAAAAACGGTGACCACATCTTCGCGGAGTCGTTGATGAATATCGAGCGGATGAGAGAGGGGGGATACGTGTGATGTATCCACATTCGACATTTGCTCAACCATGTCAAGAATGGTCGATAATTTATCAGTAAAGGGCGCTATTTCTTCCTCTTTTAGCTCAAAACGAGCAAGAAGGGCGATTCTTCTGACTTCTTCAGGCAACAATGCCATAATATTCCTCTTCTTTTGCCAAAGTGGTGGATTATACGCATTGTCTTTATTAAAATCACCACACTCAGCCTAGCGAATTGTAAACAAACCCTATCCATTCCATTCATTCACACGAGAGTATTTATGTTCAAGCGACTACGCGGCATTTTTTCAAACGATATTTCTATCGATCTGGGCACAGCCAATACACTCGTGTACGTGCGAGAAAAAGGCATCATCCTCAATGAACCCTCCGTTGTGGCCATTCGCCAAGATGGTCATGCCAACCGCAAGGTTGTCGCCGTGGGGCTTGAAGCCAAACGTATGCTAGGTAGGACACCAGGTAATATTTCTGCTATTCGTCCCATGAAAGACGGTGTGATTGCTGATTTTTTCGTCACTGAAAAAATGTTGCAACATTTTATTCATAAGGTACATGAAAATCGCTACTTGCGTCCTAGTCCTCGCGTCTTAGTGAGCGTACCCTGCGGCTCCACACAGGTAGAACGCCGCGCCATTCGCGAATCCGCTATGGGCGCAGGTGCACGAGAAGTCTACCTCATGGAAGAACCCATGGCAGCTGCCCTAGGTTCAGGTATGCCCGTGGATGAAGCACGCGGCTCCATGGTGGTTGATATTGGTGGGGGCACCACTGAAGTCGCCATCATTTCTTTAAACGGTATCGTGTACTCACAATCCGTACGCATTGGAGGTGATCGCTTTGATGAAGCCATCATCAGCTATGTACGTCGCAACTACGGTAGTTTAATTGGTGAAACAACGGCAGAACGCATCAAACACGAAATCGGCACAGCCTTCCCTGGCAGCGAAATTCGTGATTTCGAAGTACGCGGGCGCAACTTAGCAGAAGGTGTGCCTCGCAGCTTTACACTCAACAGCAATGAAATTTTAGAAGCCTTGCAAGAACCTTTATCGGGCATTGTGGGCGCCGTGCGTGCCTCGCTTGAACAAACTCCTCCTGAATTGGCTTCTGACATTGCAGAACGTGGCATGGTGCTCACGGGTGGTGGCGCTTTATTACGCCACATTGATCGTTTATTACAGGAAGAAACAGGGCTACCTGTTCACATCGCTGAAGATCCTCTAACTTGCGTGGCTCGTGGCGGTGGTCGCGCGTTAGAAATGCTGGATAGATTGGGTGGTGATTTCGTTATCAGAGAATAGATGAGACTCTTATTTGCTCGCGAACCCTCGCTGGGTGCTCGTGTTTTATTTTTTATCCTGCTCTCCATTGCGACGATGATCTTAGATTATCGTCAGCAATTGGAGTGGCTACACTCACTTCTCTCCACCCTCACCCTTCCCATTGAGTATACAATTGCCTGGCCCACCAAACTCGTTAACAATGTGAATTCAGCCCTCACTTCTCACCACTCTTTACTCACAGAGAACTCTCGCTTACGCGCAGAACATTTGTTACTACACGCCCAACTACAACGACTCAGCTTATTGGAAGAAGAAAACGCACAACTACGCGCACTTTTGCGTTCTGCACCCCAAACTCACAGCAGTAAAATTTTAGTAGCACAACAACTTTCAGCCAGCGCCGATCCTTTTGTGCATGAAGTCATGTTAGATGTGGGTAAAAACCAAGGCGTATTTATTGGTCAAGCCATCTTGGATTCACAAGGTGTCATGGGGCAAATCACACACGTCACTCCTCTCACTAGCCGCGCTTTGCTCATCACCGATACACGCTCTGCTGTACCTGTTCAAAATGCACGAACTGGACAACGCAGTATTTTGGTGGGTAGCGGACTCAGTGACACACTGCAACTCAAACACACACCTGAAACAGCCGACATCAAAGTGGGCGACAAACTGATTTGTTCAGGTTTAGGCGGTTATTTTCCTGCGGCTTACCCCGTTGGCAGTGTCCAAAAAATCACACGACAAAAAGGAGAAAGCTTCGCCACGATTATCGTTACCCCTTTTGCTCGCTTGGATCATCATCAAGTATTATTGATTTGGCCCAACCAAGCAGTGACACCTCCTCAAACTGAATCCAAACCTGAACACAAAGAACTTCCAAAGAAATCACCTACCACACATTCTGCTCACCCAATGAATGGGGACAAAACACATGTCTTACTTAAAAAATAATTATTTCCTTCCCATGACATTCAGTTTGTTTGCTTCACTCGTACTGCTTATCATCCCTTCGCCTTCTTGGGCCATTTGGTTTAAGCCGACTTGGGTAGAAATGATTGTTTTTTTCTGGGCACTTTACTTACCTCAACACTTTAATCTCATTACTGCTTGGATAGTGGGATTGATCGTAGACGTACTGACAAACGCTCCCCTCGGTGAACACGCAGCTACACTGATTTTTACCACCTACTTCGTTAAAACCTTTCATCAACAATTGCGCATGTTCCCACTCTGGCAACAATCCTGCGCCATCAGCGTTCTCTTACTCGTCCATCAACTTATTTTATTCTGGATGCAACAAATTCTCGGACAAAAACCCACCTGGCTAATCTGGGTCCCCCCTCTCTTGAATTTATTTCTGTGGCCGCTGCTAGTCACTTATTTCAAGAAATACACAAAGAGCACCTCACATGCCCACTTTTGACATGCGTAAGCCGTTTTCTATTTATGCGAACAATCTCACATCACCTTTCCTCTTACTATTTTCCACAATAACATCACCGCACCCACAGTGATGGCAGCGTCTGCCACATTAAACGTAGCAAAGTGCCAACTCTGTATATGAAAATCAATAAAATCGATCACGCGTCCTAAGGTGAGACGATCCCAAACATTACCCAGGGCGCCGCCTAACACAAAAGCCAACCCACATCCCTGCCAATTTTCATTTCGGGGAAGTTGGTACAAACCCACGACAATCGCCACGCTAACCACCAACGCTAACACCGTCAAAAACCAGTAGGCCCACACAGCACTATGACTTAACAAACCAAAAGCGGTCCCTCGGTTGTACACAAAAACCAAGTTCAAATAGGGGCCCATTGCTTTGGCTTGACCTAACGTAAAAGTTTGCGTCACCTCATACTTACTTAATCCATCCATCAGCAAAACAAAAAGAGACAACCCTGCCCAACGCAAGTTATTTTCTTTTTTCATGTGCAATTTCCTCAAATACTTTTTTGATTTTTATCACAGCTAAATCGATCAGTTCTCGAGTGATAATCAAAGCCGGCGCAAAACGCACCACCGTTTCGTGCGTTTCTTTACTTAACACCCCTTCTTTCATCAACCTCAAACAAACTTCTCTGGCTGTTATCATCGTCAGATCAAATTCCACACCAATAAATAACCCTTTGCCTCGTATCGACTTCACTGCAGGACACGCTATTTTTTTCAATTCTTCTAAAAAATAAGCCCCTAACACAGCCGAATTTTCTATTAATTTTTCCTCTATCAACACAGACAAGGCTTCAAGCCCCACTGCGCACGCCAAAGGATTACCCCCAAACGTACTGCCATGATCACCCGGTTTAAACACATCCATCACTTCTTTTTTCGCCATAAACAAAGACACGGGTAATATACCGCCCCCCAAAGCTTTTCCTAAGGTAATCGCATCAGGCTTGACGGATTCATGCATGGAAGCCAACAATTTCCCTGTGCGACCTAAACCTGTTTGTATTTCGTCACATATCAATAACACATTATGTCGTCTACACAGTGTTTCACAGGCTTTTAAATATCCTTCAGGGGGCAACACAATACCCGCCTCACCCTGAATAGGCTCCACTAAAAAAGCAGCCGTGTTAGGTGTAATGGCTTTCTCTAAGGCGGCGCTGTCTCCATAAGGAATCAATTTAAATCCAGGCGTAAAAGGACCAAAACCATCACGGTATTGTGGCTCTGAAGACATACTGATCACTGTCAAGGTTCTTCCATGAAAATTGCCACGACATACAATAATTTCTGCTTTATCTTCAGGGACACCCTTCACTTTGTAAGCCCATTTTCGCGCTGCTTTCAAAGCTGTTTCCACCGCTTCAGCCCCTGTGTTCATGGGTAAAGCACGCTCCATCCCCGTGAGTTGGCACGCTTTTTGTAAAAAGGGGCCCAGTTGATCGGTGTGATAAGCACGCGACACCACAGACAATCGATTCGCCTGCTGTGTTAAACGAGCCACAATGCGTGGATGAGCATGACCATGGCTGACCGCTGAATAAGCCCCCATCATGTCAAGATAAGACTTACCTTCCACATCCCAGACCCAGCATCCCTCTCCACGCGTTAAAACAACTGGCAGCGGTTTGTAATTATGCGCACCAAATTCTTCTTCTAAGAAAGTGGCTCGTTCACCTTGTTCAGACATGCGAGTAATTCTCCTATCAATTTTTCCGTTTTGTTGTCTTTGTCATAGGCAGGCGCAAATTCAGCTAATTCCACACCTAACAAAGCAGGCTCTGCTGCCAATAATTGCATGGCTTTGCATAATGCATCCCCTTCTATGCCCGCTGATACTGTTACACCCGTTGCAGGCGCATCACGCGGATCGATCGCATCAATATCGATGCTCACACCAAAGGCCACCGTCTGCAACTTTACCCGCTTAATCGCTTCTTGTAACACAGAGTAAATCCCTCGCTGATGTACTTCTTCCATCCAAAAGACACGCACACCCAAGCCCTCAATCAGCGCTCGTTCGGCAGGTTCATATTCACGCACACCAATATAGCAAAGGTGTTCGGGCTTGATCTTAGGTGCCCAGTTAAATAAATGGGTGAGTGCCTGATCGCCATACCCCAGCAAACTTGCCACGGGCATACCGTGAATATTCCCTGACTCACTGGTTTTAGGGGTATGGGCATCCAAATGCGCGTCAACCCAAATTAAACCTATCTCCCCTTGTGGCCGCAGCGCATTCGCTGCCCCACTCCAAGTACCCACACCACAGGAATGATCGCCCCCCAAAACAAGAAAACGCCGCTTCGCTGAAACCAAAGAGTCGACTATATCTGCCAAGCGCTGCCCCAAGGCGGCTACTTGCTGCATAACTTGCGTACCTGGCTCAGGTTGAAGTATCTCCACCCACTCAAGAGGCAGTTTTTTTGGCAAAAAAGAAGAGTTTCGTAATACCTTCGGTCCTTCAGCCGCAACCGAATCCCTCGCAGCTAGCCCTGAAGCCACACCCACTACATAATAGGGCTCGTTATTTTGCATACATTTCGTCCACTTAAACGTCACAAAAAAAAAGCACCCATTTGAGTGCTTTTTTTTAATCAACCGCCAATAATTAAGCTTCTTCTCCTTTATCCGCCTCTGTATTAGCAGCAGGGCGAGTGCGGTATTTCTGGTGGAAACGATCCACTCGACCGCTGGTATCCACAATCTTTTGTTTGCCCGTGTAAAAAGGGTGGCATTGTGAGCACACTTCTAAATGAAGGGAATCTCTGCTCAAAGTAGAACTTGTTACAAATTTATTGCCACAAGAGCATTCAACGGTTATTTCATGGTATTTAGGGTGAATTTCTGCTTGCATAACATCCTCAAAGAGCCCGCTCTAAAAAGCCTGTGATCATATCTAACCCAGCCGGCTGACGCAAGCAAAATCTCGGCAAGAGGTATACTCCTCGTACTTGAAGATGGGTATACTCCTCCCTTCCTACAAACACACCAAGGTATCTTTTAAATATGGACGACAATACCGCTACGCTTTCCCTCATCAAACAACAGATACAAAACAATCCCATCCTTTTATATATGAAAGGGTCTCCTCAACAACCTCAATGTGGTTTTTCAAAAAGAGCGGCCGATCTCTTGGCTTCTTGTGGCGCAGAATTTGCCTACGTTGATATTTTGGCCAACCCTGACATTCGTGCCACCTTGCCCCTGTATGCCAATTGGCCCACTTTTCCTCAACTCTATATTCAAGGAGAACTGATTGGTGGCTGTGATATCATGACCGAGCTCGCGCAACAAGGTGAGCTGCAAAAGAAAATAAAAACTGTTTCTACATTGAAAGGAGAATAAAATGAGTACACTTGTTACAAAAAAGGCCCCCGATTTTTGTGTGGCAGCCGTCGATCCAAACGGTCAAATTATCAACCAATTTAAACTTCACGATGCCATTAAAAATAAATATGCATTAATTTTTTTCTACCCATTAGATTTCACTTTTGTTTGCCCTTCCGAATTGATTGCACTTGATCATCGCATGAATGATTTCAAAGAACGCAATGTAGAAGTGATCGCTGTGTCTGTTGACTCACAATTCACACACAATGCATGGCGTAACACACCGATCGAAAAAGGCGGTATTGGAAAAGTACATTACACACTCGCCGCAGACGTACAGCACACTATTTGCCAAGCGTATGGCGTTGAACATCCTGAAGCGGGTGTTGCATTCCGAGGCGCATTCATCATTGATCGCAATGGTATTGTACGTTCTCAAATAGTAAATGACTTACCAATAGGCAGAAACATCGATGAATTATTGCGCATCGTTGATGCATTGCAATTCACGGAAGAACACGGTGAAGTCTGTCCGGCAGGTTGGCAAAAAGGCGCACCTGGCATGAAAGCAACCATCGATGGTGTTGCACGTTATTTAGCCGACAACGCAGACAAGTTGTAATATTTTTTTCGTATTGCATCTCCTAAATAACATGATTAGAATGAACGTGAAACACAGAAATAAAGTTGTTTTTTTTGACCAGGAGAATTATTTTTTTGGTCAAAAAATTTCTGAAAAAGTAAGCGGAAAATCTTCGTTGACATTGCATTCGTTATTTGGAATATTCTCCGCAAGCATAAATTAAGAATTTGTGCTATAAAGGTCTTGTTAAGGAATAATGCTTTTTGTTGGTATTATTCTTGAGCAACGTGTGTCAGGACAGGGGTTTGCATGTTGGGAAGCGGTGCAATTTCCCGGTGTAGTAAGTCGGTTTCTTTGGGGTTGTTTAACAAGGAAGCTACGTAGTTTAGGAAGTCAACGCTAAGTGGTATGTTTACTAAGCGAACTACCGTTTCCCCTAGTAGACTTATAAACCAATAGTAACAAGGAGATTCACAAGCATGAAATTAAAACCGATAGTTGCTTCAATGTTGGTTCTAGTCAGCGGTCCTGTATTGGCAGCGACAGCTTCAGATAATGCCAATACACAAGCGCAACTTGATGCAATGAAGGCTAATGTTGCTAAGTTGCAAGCTATTGTTGAGCAGAACCAACCAGGGGGTTTCCAACAACCAGACAACTGGTGGAACCGTATCTCATTAAGTGGTCAAGTATTATTTGACGCCATCCAAAGTAGTCGCCAAGGTAATATTCAGTCTCCAACGACGAATCAACGCTTGGCGTCTGATTTGAGTGAATTTGCGGGCTATCAATCCAGCACATTTGCTGTTGATTCTGCCAACTTGTTCGTGGATGCAAATGCAAGTGACTATACACGAGCTCACTTGGATTTGGCTTACCAAACAGGTACCAACCAAACTCACTACTATCAAGTACAACAACCTACGCTTAACGAAGGTTACGTTATCTTAGGTAACTTCAATAAGTATCCGTTCTACTTGATGGCTGGTCGACAAAACGTTCAATTCGGTGAATACGATGTATACCCAATGGTTTACAGCTTCACTCAATTGATGACACAAACGAAAGCCACTGCTGCTACAGCGGGCTTTGTTGATGCATGCTCTGGCTTTAATGCTGCAGTTTATGGCTTTAAAGGTTTGCATCAATTTGCTGCTTCAGGTTTGTCTAATGAACGTGTCAATGCCTTCGGTGCTAAAGTTGGTATCAAAAACAACTTTGACAACTGGGGTTATGGTGTGAGCGTAGACTACCTCAGCAACATGGTTAACGTAGACTACATCAAGACAAGCAACGCTACTAACACAGCATTAGACAACGGTCTCTCCTCAACTGGCTATCGAAACCATGTAGCCGGCGTTGCTGTTGACGGTGATTTAGTAGGTGGTCCTTTCGATGCTAAAGTGCGCTGGGTACAAAGCTTGGGTCATTTCAATCAAACCGATGTCCCTGACTACAGCAACAGCGTACTGCAAACCAATGGTGCTAAACCTTGGGCTGCAGGTTTAGATCTGGGCTATAGCTTCTTGACCATGCAACATCAATCTCGCGTAGGCGTTGGCTATCAACAATCTGGTCAAGCTGCAGGCGTGGGTGCATTTGGTCTTGCTCAAAATCGTTATGAAGCTCAATACGTGGTTAACGTTTCTCGTTATACCGATTTGGGCCTCGATGTCTATTATGACAACGACTACAGCACTTCCAACGGTGGTTCTGGTCTTGGCGCAACAACAGGCGTACTCCGCTTGGGTGTTAAATTCGCTTAATACCGGTTGCAACATAAAAAAACCCGCCGCAAGGCGGGTTTTTTTATTTCAGCGTACAAAACCCTACAACCAGCTTGCAGCGCTCTTAATCTTGAACTATAGTGTTTGTAAGTGGGTTCAAGTGGTGTAAAGTGGGTTTAAATGGGGTTAAATTATGTTTCGCGGACTTCATGCCGTCAACTTAGACGCGAAGGGACGATTAGCCGTCCCCTCCCGTTTTCGCGAAAAATTAACCCAACAAGATACATCTGAATTAGTGGTTACCATCGATACAGAATCCCCCTGTTTGCTCCTCTACCCTTTTGCGGAATGGGAGTTAATAGAACGCAAGTTAGAAAGTCTTCCTAGCTTCAATGCGGCGACTCGTCGAATTCAACGACTACTGATTGGCCATGCAACCGAATTGGAAATAGATGCCACTGGTCGTATCTTATTACCCCCTTTATTAAGATCACATGCTCAACTTGATAAACACATCATGTTTGTGGGGCAAGGTAAAAAATTTGAGCTGTGGGATGAACAACAATGGTGTGAGCATCGAGAAAAATGGCTCACAGAGGAAGCGAATCCTTCTGAAGAAATTCCGGTGGAGTTGCGCTCACTTTCATTATAGATAACTTATGACACAAACACATTTTTCTGTTTTGAAAACAGAAGTGGTGAACGGTTTACTCACTAAAAAAAATGGCACTTACATTGATGGGACGTATGGACGTGGCGGACACAGTGACGCTTTACTCAAGGCACTTGATGTTTCAGGCAGACTGATTGCCTTGGATCGTGACCATGAGGCTATCACCGATGCAAAACGTCGATTAGGACATGATAAACGTTTTGAGATTTATCATTGTGCATTTAGCCAATTAAAGGAAGTCACGACACCTTTAGGCTTAACAGGAAAAGTATCCGGCATTTTGCTGGATCTGGGGGTGTCATCCCCCCAATTAGATGTGGCTGAACGAGGTTTTAGCTTTAACAAAGACGGGGCGCTGGACATGAGAATGGATCAACGACAAGAGGTTAATGCAAAAGAATGGGTTAATGCCGCGCCCGAGCGAGAAATATGTGATGTGCTCAAAACATTGGGGGAAGAGCGCTATGCACGACGTATTGCACGTGCCATTGTGGGAGCAAGACGTACCGCGCCTATTCATACTACTGCACAATTGGCAGCCATTGTCTCCCAAGCACACCCTTCCTGGGAAATAGGACAGCATCCCGCCACAAAAACGTTTCAAGCGATTCGAATTCATATTAATCGAGAACTTGAAGAGTTAGAAAAATGTTTAGAACAATGTTTGGATGTTTTAGAAGTAGGGGGACGACTGGCCGTGATCAGTTTTCACTCGCTAGAAGATAGGATAGTAAAACGTTTTATTCGTCAACACAGTGTGGGTGTGCCTTTACCCAAAGAAATTCCTTTGGCACACGCACCTGGTTTTGTTCAGCGATTAAAAAATGCATCCGGGATCATACGTCCCAGCCAAAGGGAAATTCAAATAAACCCGCGCTCACGAAGTGCGATCATGCGAATAACGGAGAAACTACAATGAATACTGCAGCCAGAGCGATCGCTCAAGGAAACATTACCACCACCCTTGGCATAAGAACACTTGTTTTTTCTAAAACGTTACTGTGCACTGCTTCGCTCATCACTTTGATTTTATTGAGTGCACTGGGATTGGTTTACGTAAAAGATCAGGGGCGTCGTCTTGTCAGCGATATTGCACACTTACAACAACTCCAACAAATGCTGCAAATCAAACAAGGACAAATTTTATTGGAAAAACGTACGCTCACTGCACAAGCGCGTTTAGAAACTATTGCGCAAAATCAATTACAGATGACTGTACCTACGCTCACCACGATTATTTTTAGTCGTTGAAGCATAAAATTAGCCGAGGCCTTTTGTCTTTTCGTATTCATGATTGATTTTGTTCGTCGGTATTTTTTCCTACCCCAGACCTTCTCCTATGCACAAAAATAACTCTCCCTATCGCTGGCGACTCTGGTTTTTATGCGCATTGCTCGCCTTTGCTTTCTTATGTATTGCATGGCGGGTGGTTACCTTAACCTTATTTGAACATACCTTCTTACAAAAACAAGGCGATGCACGCTCAAGTCGTTTTGTTGCTATTCCCGCCCATCGCGGCATGATTCTTGATCGTAATAATGAACCCTTGGCCATCAGTACCCCTGTCAGTTCTGTTTGGATTAATCCAAAAGAATTCAACACACATGATCCAAAATTTGCACAGCTAATACCTATTTTATCGCTCGATAGAACAACGCTCTTCCCCAAACTCGCCGATAAACACCGTGAATTTCTTTATTTAAAACGGCAAATTTCTCCTGCCATGGCCAATGAGGCGAAAGCTTTGCATCTACCTGGCTTGCATTTTCAAGAAGAATTTCGGCGCTATTACCCAGAAAGCGAAGCCCTCGCACAACTATTGGGTACCACGAACATTGATGATCAGGGGCAAGAAGGGCTTGAACTTGCTTACAACAGCTGGCTAGAAGGCACAACTGGTTTAAAACATGTTACCAAGGATCGTTTGGGGCAAATCATCGATGAATATGAAACAGTACGTGAACCCAAACCCGGCCAATCCATTCAACTCAGTATTGATCGTCGAATTCAGTATGTGGCTTACCACGCTTTGCAACAAGGTGTGGAGAAGTTTCACGCTGAGGCAGGCAGTGTCGTTATTCTGGATCCCCAAAATGGGGAAGTGTTAGCGATGACTAACTACCCTTCTTTTAATCCCAACGTACGCGCACCCAGCGATGCCGAGCACCGTAACCGTGCTATCACGGATGTCTTTGAACCAGGCTCTACTATTAAAGCGTTCACCGTTGTAAATGCCTTAAACAGTGGCAAATATCACGCCAACTCACAGATTGAAACTTCACCTGGTTGGATGATCGTCGCGGGCAAACAAGTCAAGGATGTGCATAATAAAGGCTTGTTGAATCTCACTGATATCTTAAAATATTCCAGCAATGTGGGTATCACTAAAATTGCTTTGTCATTACCCCCTAACAGTTTGTGGAATTTGCTACACAATTTAGGATTTGGCCAATTGACTGATCTTCAACTACCTGGTGAACGCACCGGTTCACTTGAAAATCATTTTATTTGGCATCCTTTCACGCTAGCCACACTTTCCTTCGGTTATGGGATGGACAGTACCGCATTGCAGTTGGCTCAAGCCTACAATGTCATTGCCAGTGGCGGTGTTAAGCGTCCTTTATCTCTTTTTCGCACGGATACGCCTCCCCCTGGCAAACGTATTATCGACCCACGTTCCGCCCAAGCATTGATCACCATGATGGAAGCTGTGGTAGATAAAACAGGCACAGCCCCCTTGGCGAAGGTGCCAGGTTATACGACTTCGGGCAAAACAAGCACGGCACGTTGCGTGGGAAAAGCCGGTTATTTAAAACATAACTACAATAGTAGCTTCGTGGGCATCATTCCAGCAGAACAACCCCGTTTATTAATTGCTGTTGTATTATATAATCTATCCGGCACGCCCTATTACGGCGGCTATACTGCCGGGCCTATTTTTGCCGATATCGCAGGACAAACATTACATTTATTAGCGGTTCCGCCCACACAAGAGATGACATGAAAAATTCTCCTTCCCTCTCTATCTTATTGAAAGATTTCATTGATTTACCCGATGAATTCAATGTTCACTGTCGAGAGTTAAGTTTAGACACACGTACGTTGACGACAGGTGATGTTTTTTTTGGGATAAAAGGTACTCAATCAGACGGGCATTTTTTTATTGAACAAGCCATCAAGCAAGGCGCCAGTGCAGTTGTGTTAGATACTACGGGGTCGGCTACGGTGAACACGCACACATCGACATCGCGCACGGTACCCATCATTCACCTTCCTCAATTAAAAGATCATCTAGGTGAAATTGCAGCTTGCTTTTATGGCCATCCCGAACATCATTTGTCACTAATTGGTATTACAGGCACCAGCGGCAAAACATCTTGCTCACATTATATTGCTCATGCGCTTCAGGCAAGCGGGCATCCTTGCGGCGTCATAGGTTCACTCGGATATGGCTTATTACCACACCTCACCCCACTTGAACACACGACACCCGATGTCTTTACAATATATCGTTTACTCGCCCATTTAAGGAAGCAAGGCGCTAAAAGCGTCGTCATGGAAGTGTCTTCACATGCACTCAAACAAACACGCATTCAAGGTTTAACATTCAAGGTCGGCATTTTTACCAATTTAACTCAAGATCACTTGGATTATCATTTAACACTAGATGATTATGCTGCATCTAAACGTTTGTTATTTGAAAACTATCAAATGGAATACGCCTTATTTAATGTGGATGATGCCTTAGGAAAAGAGTGGTTTAACACCCTCACAGGGCCTCTTCAAAAATATCCTTATACATTAAATGAACCTACTCTCACACACGCTATTTCTGCACAGTCTATCAGCAGTACGCTTGAAGGCATTAAAGCCATGTTGAAAACTCCCTGGGGTGAAGGCGTGTTACACAGCTCTCTCTTGGGTCAGTTTAATCTTTATAATTTATTGGCTACGTTGGGTGTATTAAGTATATATGCCATTCCTTTAGCCGATGCTTTGCATTATCTCTCTGACTTACACAGTGTCCCTGGCCGCATGGAAAAATTGGGCGGCCATGATCAACCCCTCGTCATCATTGATTATTCTCATAAACCCGATGCATTAGAAAAAGCACTTCGCACACTAAAAACCTACTGCAAAGGTGAGCTGTGGTGCGTATTTGGTTGTGGTGGTAATCGAGACGCGCTCAAAAGACCCTTGATGGGCGCCATTGCAGAACGCTATGCGAACAATCTTATTCTGACAGATGACAACCCACGCGATGAAGATCCTAAAACCATTGTACAAGCCATTTTAGGCGGCCTGGCACACCCCGAACAGGCGGTGGTTGAACATGATCGTCGACACGCCATTCATCATGCCATCAGTTGTGCTCAACCAGAAGATATCATACTAATCGCAGGCAAAGGGCATGAACACTACCAAGAAATCGCTCGCAAAAAAAATCCCTTTAATGACAACATTGAAGCCTGCCTCGCACTCGAAAATCGGATCGAACGTCTATGATGAAGTTACACACGCTCACCACCCTGCTGCATGCACCGGCTCTCCCTGATGAAAATAAATCTTGCACGGGCATCAGCATTGACTCACGTACCTTACAAACAGGTAATCTCTTCATCGCCATTCGTGGAGAACGATTTGATGGGCATGCTTATCTTGATGAGGTAGCACAAAAAGGAGCTTGTGCCGCCGTGGTGGATCACACAATAGACAATGCACCCCTTCCCTTAATTGTTGTACCTCATACCGTGCAAGCATTAAGTTGCTTAGCCCAAGCATGGCGTCGACAATTTTCGCTACCCTTCGTTGCATTGACAGGCAGCTGTGGAAAAACAACCACTAAAACGTTATTAGCACATATATTGGCTCAGCAAGGCGCGACATTATCCACTCAAGGTACACTCAACAATGAGATTGGTGTCCCGCTGACTTTGTTACAACTTCGTGCTGAACATCGCTTTGCTGTCATCGAGTTAGGTGCTAATCACCCACGTGAAATTCATTCTCTTGCCCACTTGGTAGAACCAGATATTGCTGTCGTAACTAACGTCGCACCCGTTCATCTTGAAGGGTTTGGTACACTGGAGGGAGTGGCCCGCACTAAAAGTGAATTGTATGAGGCCCTACCTTCAAAAGGCATCGCCATTTTAAATCATGACGATGCCTTTTTTCCTTTCTTTAAGAAACAAACAGCACATTGCAAGACACTCAGCTTTGGCTTCCATCACAATGCAGATGTCAGAGCAAGCGAGCTTGGCATCAATGCGCGGGGTTTTCCTACTTTTACCTTGCATTATCGTCAAGAAATTTGTCGCATTACACTGCCTCTCTTAGGCCAACATAATGTGATGAATGCTTTGGCAGCAGCTGGTGCCGCGCTTGCGCTTCAAATTCCTTTGTCAGTGGTAAAGACAGGATTAGAAACTGCCCAAGCCGTTAATAAACGCATGAATAAACACCTTACTTTTAATGATGCCGTGTTAATTGATGATACTTATAATGCTAACCCCGTGGCTTTTGCTGCAGCCATGGATTTCCTAATACAACAAGCAGGCAGAAAAATTTTAGTGGCAGGTGACATGGGTGAGCTCGGCCACGATGCAGCGCATTATCATGAAAAACTGGGCAAGCAGGCCAAACAAAAAGGCATTCATCATTTATTTACGGTAGGAAAATTATCGTCACATGCCACAAAGGCTTTTGGTGAAAATGCAAAACATTTTGAAACGAAGGCAGCACTCATTCATCATCTACGCCATTTCATTACACCCGATCAAATTGTCTTAGTAAAAGGCTCCCGCTCGGCAAAAATGGAGGAAGTGATTGAGGCACTTAAAAAATAAGGAGTATATACCCCTCGTACCTGAAGATGCTGGTTTTTGAGTTTGTCTTTTCCGCAAGGTAAAACTTTCTCTCGCTCGCAATAGAGTAGACTATTACTCGTTCGAGAAAGCATTTTACCTTGCAAAAAATACTTCCTCAAAACCCAGTCCCTTCAGGCACAAGGGGTATATCCTAAAGCGGGCAGAAAATTGGTCTGAATTTTTTGCCCGCTTTAACGCCCACCAAAATAACAAATTATTTTGAACCAAGTCCTAAAGAACTTACTGCGGCTACAGCCTCTTCAACTTTAGAAGCTACAAACGGTGTTACAGTAGGATAGATTCTTTTCAAGTTATCCATTGCAACATCAAAGTTATTGAAATCACCCAATGTAGTGTATTTAACATTGATTGTTCCTTCGCTTGTGTTTGCTTCAAAGTATAATGGTCTATGGCGGATAGCTGGACCTTGACCCATATTTTGAGGAACAATGATCTGCTCACTTAAGTGATCGCTGCAAGCTTCTACAATATTACGTAAGATTTTCCCTAAATTCGCTTGCTCAACTGCACTTAAATCAGAAAAACCAAGGCAAGCAGTGCCATCTTTATCAGAGACACGAAGCTTTTCTCTTACCAAGGTAGGATATGTATCATGGTTGCTGCTTATTTTAACAACGTAATCTATATACGGTTTAAGCCTATTTAACTCGGCTGATGTAAGTGAAGTTCCTTCACTCGGTCGAACAAGTAAACCACAAATTTCATCGTGTTCGTTTTTTAGAATAATTGGTTTCATTACTTCACCTCTAAATTACATAATTATAAAATTATTATCCATACCAGACTAAATCCATAAATTAGTATTCAAAAAAAGCACGTTATTTTATCGAATGGTTTAAAAAAATATAATCAACAAATTCCGCTCAAAATTTTACCATGAAAAACAGGTGTCAATAAAGCTATTAAATAACCCGCAGCGACACACTTCATGTTGCAGCGAGAAAAAAGATCTTAAAAAATTGCATAAAATTGGTGTTTTCCCTGGATTTTCCCATAGAGAAGGCTCTTTTATGAAAAATCATCCCCTACAGAATCAAACCTGCCAAAAACTAATCGGCTTCAGATAACTCCCCACCAATGCCACGCCTTTCAAATCTACCGCGCCTGCTATCGCGGGTGAAAAAACAGACCAAGCCGAACCATCCCAATGCAGGCGAATGCCATGCTCACCCACCGCCCAACAATCGGAGGCATTAAAACAATCCACTCCCAATAAACTTTGTCCACCCGTATTCACCACCTGCCCACCCCAGCGAGCCCCATCCCAATGCACCAACACCGCATTTGCACCTGATTTTTCCCCCACTGCCCAACAATCATTGCTCGCAGTACACGTCACAGCATTCAACTGTGCAGCAGGCATAGGATTAGAATTATTTTGCGACCATCCCGCGCCATCCCAATGCAGAAAAACATCACGCCCGCCTTGCTTGTCTCCCACGGCCCAACAGTCATTACCTCCATTACAATACACGCCCTGATAACTCACATTTGGCCCTGGGGTAGGAAAAGAAGACCAGGACGCCCCCCCTGTATAACGCGCAAAATTTTTACCCTTACCTACCGCCCAACAATCATTACTCCCATTACAATACACGCTGTTATAAGGTGCTGCTTTCAAAGCAGGATTCAGGATCGTCAACCACGTACCACCCGCATAAAAAGCAAAGGTCGAACTGTCCCCCACCGCCCAACAATCTGTCATCCTGTTGCAAAACACAGCACGCATGGGCACTTTGATCACAGAAGAAGCCGCAAACACACTCCAAGTTGACCCATTCCAATGCATCGATAAAAACTGACTATTTTCCGTTGACCCCACCGCCCACACATCCGCATAAGATAAAGCACTCACGCCGTTTAAGCCTTGCGTTGCATTCGTCCCACTTAAACCATTCCATGCCAACTCGATCGGCTGATTCCAACGCAATAACGTGCCCTTCCCCACCGCCCACCCTTCTTGCAATTGAATGCCCGCATAAACACGCGCCACTCCCTTAGGCGAACTTAACGAAGGCACACTCCCCTGCGATTGAAGTTCACATTGAAATTGCCCTAGGGGCGTTCCTGCAATATGGACACTGGCTAGGGTGCCATCCACTCCTCGCGTCACCCTCTCTAAGGTAGAAACGGTGAGTCCCTGGTAATCAACCGCCTCATGATCGATTAACACCCGACCTGATGAAGGCAAACCCGCCGTACTGTTAACATACAAAGTGGTCGCGCCCACACTACTTGTGATACTCAGCTGACTGGGCACGGATGAATACATTATCCCGCCTTGTTGTTTGACGCGGTATGCCCCCACCTCAGCTAAAGTCGTTGTATCCTCCAAAGAAAAATCTGTGCAACGGTAACGTCCAGGCAATAGTGGAGTTGATAAAAGGCGCATCGCGCGCCACATCCCTCCCTCTGCCACATAAAAAGCTTGTGTGGCAGAAAGTGTATTTAAGTTTTGCTCGCCTCCCACCATCATCAAGTAAGCAGCTGCAATACACATAAACCCTATCACTGCCAAAAAAATAACTAACACAATTGAAATAAATCCACGCATTGCCTATCCCTGCCTATGCAAAATCGCAAACAACTCACAAAACCTGTGGATAACCATGTGGATAGTCCGTGAGTGTTTAACAAAACCCCTTATTTTTCTAGTGTCTTCCTTGGTTTGAACAAAATAAACACATGAAAAAATCCCTTATAAATCAACTAGTTAATATTTAATTCTTCTTTTTTGTTAAGTAAAATACAAAAAATTCATAATCACGCTTCTTAATTATACAGCTGTGCATATCCAAACGTTTTATTCTCTACCCTTTTTTGAAAGTCAATACCGTCTCCTATATACTTCTGCCACATTACCTCCCCCAACCACAGATTCTTCTCCCATGGCATTAATAACATTTACGATTAAATTGGTAGCAATTCAAGAACTTACACCCACCACCCGTCACTTTCAGTTCATTCGAACAGATGAACAAACCCTCCCTTTTATCCCAGGTCAATTTATTACCTTGCACATCCCCGCAGGCGATAAAAAATTGCGCCGCAGCTACAGCCTCGCTTCTATTCCTGGACAAGACACCACCCTTGATTTTGCGGCGTCTTATGTAGAAGACGGCCTTGCTTCTGAGTTTTTATTTCATTTGTCGTTAGGCGCAGAAATAGAAGCCAGTGGCCCTGCAGGACGACTCGTCTTACGCGATGACGATCAAGTCGAGCGTTACCTTCTCTTAGCCACCGGCACAGGCGTGACACCTTATCGTGCCATGTTACCCACGCTTGAAAAAAAGATTCAAACCCAACAAACCCAGGTGATCATCATGGAAGGAGTGCGCACACCCGCACACTTGCTTTATTCACATGACTTTCTACGTTACGCCCAAAAATACCCTAGCCATTGTCGTTTTGGCGCCTACTACAGCCGCCACACAGGCGAACCCTTACAAGCCCACGAACACGAAGGCAATATTTGCAAACATTTACCCAGCCTTCAACCCAACCCACAAACAGACATCATCTATCTTTGCGGCAATCCCAACATGATTGATGAGGCGTATGAGATATTAAAGGAAAAAGGCTTTGACGCCTCACGGGTACGAAGAGAAAAATATATTTCTTCGGGTGTAAGCGTTCACGGCCCTATTAACTAGTATGGGAAAAGATGGTATAAAGCGTAGCGAAACTACTACGCTTTAAGGTCTCACGGATGAAGACAGATATTTCAAAAATCAACTCCAAACCAGGAACGCTGGAGGATGCATTA
>JACREE010000007.1 GCA_016218405.1 Gammaproteobacteria bacterium | reverse complement strand
AGTGGTGGGCAAAATTCGTGGATTGGATTACAAGGGGTAGTTTGAGTTTGCGGAAAAACGATTGTGATACCACACGGCAAGGTTGGCTGCAGACGATGAAGGAGGAGGGGTCGTCATCCCCACTAAACTCATCGTTAGTGCTAACACCACGGCCGGAAATAGTTAGAGAAAGATCATCGTCGTCATTATCGTCACTGCCAGTATCAATATTACCAGAACCAACGGATCGTGTTGTAGAAAAAAATGACTTGCCGCCGTCATCGCGGCGCCCAAAAGGGTGATTTTACTGTTCCCGAATAATCTCCAAACTCACTTCTTTCGCGCAGGGTAGGCAACCTATCTTGCTGATTTTGAGTTTTAGCCAAGAAAGTTGAAAAGTGTGCCTGAGAAATTCAGCGGCTTGTTCCGCGAGGGTTTCAATCAGGGCGAAGGAATGTGTTTCAAGGAAATGTACCAGTTGTTCAGCCACTGCACTGTAGTCGAGTGTGTCATGAAATGAATCCTGTTTAGCCGCCTGGGCGACATTAATTTTAAACTCCAGATCCACAATGACCGTTTGTTTGAGTCGCTGTTCGAAGGGGAGGACACCCAACAGCGTACTGGCTTTCAGTTGACTGATTTTTAAAAGACCCATGAGGAAGCTGATATCAAGATGAAGGAATGGGTCAATCTAACTGATTCACCAGAAAAAGTTAAGCGATGCTCCATTGTTTGCTCGTCGGATCCCCCTTAGTACCGAATACAAGGGCGGCTCAAGGCCGTATCCCTATGCTCATTCAGAGTAACTATGTCGATCCGGGTAGATGGCAACAAAGACATCGCTCTGATCTAATTATAGTCAATTGTGGCATTTTTGCTTCAAAAGTATTGCAGCTTAGATTAATGAGTACTAAAATAGTCCCATTTTAACGTCGTTTTGGAAAAATATGCTAAAAATCAATAAGTTAGCAGATTATGGCTTGGTGGTGATGAGCTGTTTAGCTCAACAAACACGCCCTTTGAATGCCCGCGGGGTCACGGAGCTGACTCATCTTTCCCTGCCTACGGTCAAAAAAGTTTTAAAATTGCTCGCCAGGGCAGGTTTGCTGGTGTCTGTGCGTGGTGCACAGGGGGGGTATGCCTTAGCACGGACGCCTGAATTAATCTCTTTATCTTGCGTGTTGGTGGCTTTAGATGGCGAATTATCTATCACAGATTGTTCACAGGCAGCGGGCTTGTGTATGGTGGAGCATTTTTGTGGCATTCGTCACAACTGGAAAATGATCAATCAATTATTTCAGAAAATTTTAAACGATATTACCTTGGCTGACATGTTGAAGCCAAAGATGAAACTTAATGTATGTTTACCTGAGACAGTATCATGACAACAACAGCATTTGATCGGTTTATGAATAAAGAATATGAGCATGGGTTTGTGACAGCCATTGAATCAGACTCTCTGCCTTGTGGGTTGAATGAAGAAGTTATTCGTATTATTTCAGCCAAAAAAAATGAACCTGCATTTATGTTGGCATGGCGTTTAAAAGCGTATCGTCATTGGTTAAAAATGAAAGAGCCACATTGGGCGAAAGTAAACTACAAGCCTATCGATTATCAAAAAATTATTTATTACTCTGCGCCAAAAATAAAAAAATCACCGAAAAATTTGGATGAAATTGATCCTGAAATTTTAAAAACGTATGAAAAACTAGGCATTCCTTTGCGAGAGCAAGCGCGTTTGTCGGGTGTGGCGGTGGATGCAGTGTTTGATAGTGTGTCGGTTGCGACAACGTTTAAAGAAAAATTGGCTGAATTAGGCATTGTATTTTGTTCGTTTTCAGAAGCGGTTCAAACTCATCCTGAATTAATTCAACAATACTTAGGATCGGTTGTGCCTTACTCTGACAATTTTTTTGTGGCTTTAAATTCGGCGGTATTTAGTGATGGTTCGTTTGTCTACATCCCCAAACAGGTACGTTGTCCGATGGAATTATCGACTTATTTTCGTATTAATGCGGTGGCCACGGGTCAATTTGAAAGAACATTGATTGTGGCCGATGAAGAAAGTTACGTGAGTTATTTAGAAGGGTGTACGGCGCCCATGCGTGATGAAAATCAATTGCACGCAGCAGTGGTGGAATTGGTGGCGTTGAAAAAAGCGCAAATTAAATATTCCACGGTGCAAAATTGGTATCCGGGGGATAAGGATGGCAAGGGAGGAATTTACAATTTTGTGACGAAGCGCGGGGCGTGTCGAGGAGAACGTTCAAAAATTTCTTGGACACAAGTGGAAACTGGTTCAGCTATTACCTGGAAATACCCCAGCGTGATTTTGCAAGGAGATCATGCGGTGGGGGAATTTTATTCTGTCGCATTGACAAATCATCATCAGCAGGCTGATACCGGCACTAAAATGATTCATATTGGAAAAAACACGAAAAGCACGATTATTTCAAAAGGTATTTCAGCTGGGTTTGGGCAAAATGCGTATCGTGGATTAGTGAAAGTATTAAAAAATGCGGAAAATGCGCGTAATTACACGCAATGTGATTCTTTGTTGTTGGGATCAAACTGTGCAGCGCATACTTTTCCTTTTATTGAGGTAAAAAATCCCACCGCGAAAATTGAACACGAAGCTTCTACCTCTAAAATCAGTGAAGAACAACTTTTTTATTGTCAGCAACGGGGAATGAGTTTAGAAGATGCGGTGTCGATGATTGTGCATGGGTTTTGTAAAACAGTCTTTAAAGAATTGCCTATGGAGTTTGCAGTTGAAGCGCAGAAGCTATTGGGCATCAGTCTTGAAGGTAGCATAGGATAACGATCATGTTAGAAATTAAAAATTTATATGCCTCGCTTGAAAATAAACCCATTCTGAAGGGGATTAATTTGTCTATTAAGCCGGGTGAAGTTCACGCCATCATGGGGCCGAATGGTTCGGGAAAAAGCACCTTGGCGAGTCTGTTAGCAGGAAAGAATCACTGTGATGAAATAACAGGTGAAGTGTTATTTAAGGGTGAAAATTTATTAACAATGTCAGTAGAAGCACGTGCACATGCGGGTTTATTTTTGGGTTTTCAATACCCCGTTGAGATTCCGGGTGTAACCAATATTTATTTCTTAAAAGCAGCGCTTAATGTCAAGCGTAAGGCTCAAGGATTGCCTGAAGTGGATGCAATGGATTTTATTAAATTAGTGAAAGAAAAAATCAAACAAATTGAGATGGATCAAGGTTTTTTATATCGCTCCGTGAATGAGGGATTTTCTGGGGGAGAAAAAAAGCGAAATGAAATTTTGCAAATGGCAGTGCTTGAGCCCACGCTTGCTATTTTAGATGAAATTGATTCTGGTTTAGATATAGATGCCTTGCGATTAGTGGCTAAAGGCATTAATGCTTTTCATCGGAATGACCGCTCAGTGGTTTTGGTGACACATTATCAGCGATTATTAGATTACGTAAAACCCGACTATATTCATGTATTGGTGAATGGACAAATCATTAAATCGGGTGATCATCGTTTGGCTTTAGAGCTAGAAGACAAAGGCTATGCTTGGGTGGGTGACAAAGACGAGATCAGCGCATGAATCTAAAAAAATATTATTTTGAAGGTTGCTATAATGTGTGTTTTTTAAATGGTGAATGGGCGCCTGATTTGTCTGAGGCTTTGCCTGAAGGGATGACGTTAAAAAATGAACCCATAAAGTCTGATGTTTATTTTCAATGTCGTGAAAAATTAAAAATAGATAAACCTATTCATTTTTTATTTTTAATTAATCAGTCAACGCCGTCTTCTTTTTGTTTTTCTCATCACATCGAGATTCAAGCGCAAGCAGAGGTGATGTTGATAGAGCAGTACGTTTCTTTGACAGAAACTCTGCCTACCTCTTCTGAAGTGATGACGGATATTGTGCTGGGAAAAAATGCCACACTGCGTCATGCCAAAATGATTCTGGAAAATAATGTGTCGCAACATTTAGGCAAGCAACAGGTGATGCAAGATGAAAAAAGTTATTATGAAACAGTTTGTTTTTCGTTGAGCGGTTTGTCGAGTATTCATGAAACCTGTGTGAAGTTAGAAGGCGAGTATGCTGAAGCGTATTTATCTGGTTTGTATTGTGCGGATCATCATCATAAAGTAGAACAGCGTGTGGCGGTATTGCATAAAAAGCAAAATACGACGAGCAGAGAAACATTCAAAGGTATGGTGAATCATCAGGCGCGCGGGTTATTTGAGGGTAAAATTGTGGTGGATAAACAAGCGCAAGGTTCGCAAGCGTCATTATCCAATAAAAATATTGTGTTATCGACGGAAGCGAAGTTAGAAACCACGCCCCAGTTAGAAATTTATGCAGATGATGTAAAATGCACGCACGGTGCAACAGTGGGGTGTTTGGACGAAGCTGTATTATTTTACCTACAATCACGAGGGTTACCTTTAGAAGAAGCTAAACAATTGTTATTGAGCGCATTTGCCAGTGATTTGGTGTCGACTATTTCTTTTAAGCCATTGAAAGAAAAATTGATTGAAAAGATCGGTGTGTTTTGAAGTGGATTGCTTCGTTGCACTCGCAATGACGGTCCGGAGGAGTTGGGGGATAATGACGGCCCTGAGGGACAATGATGGCCTTTACTCTTTCTCTCCGAGCCGTCATTGCGAGGACGGCGCTTCTGCCGGACGAAGCAATCTACATTACCACGCAGAGATGGGATGATGACGGTTCGGAGTGGAAAAAAGAGGTGTTATGTTATTCGATGTAGAAAAAATTAGACAAGATTTTCCCATTTTGCATCAGCATGTGCAGGGTAAACCTTTGGTGTATTTTGACAATGCAGCTACCACACAAAAACCAGCGTGCGTGATAGAAGCTTTGCAACATTATTATGCTTGTGACAATGCAAATGTTCATCGTGGTGTGCATACTTTAAGTGAACGTTCAACCAAGTCGTATGAAAATGCACTTAAAACGACTCAGCATTTTTTAGGTGCGGGCAGCGAAAAAGAAATTATTTTTACAAAGGGAACCACCGAGGGCATTAATTTGGTTGCGTACTGTTTGGCGAAAAATTACCTAAAAGAAGGGGACGAAATACTTGTTTCTTGTTTGGAGCATCATGCCAACATAGTGCCTTGGCAATTGGCTTGTGAGCAAACGGGTTGTCGATTAAAAGTGATCCCTATCAATGATCAGGGTGAAATTTTACAAGAAGAATATGAAAAACTGTTATCGTCTAAAACAAAAGTGGTGGCTATAGCACATGTTTCAAATGCCTTGGGTACGATTAATCCCATCGAAAAAATGATTGCTTTAGCGCATCAAGTGGGAGCGATATGTGTGATCGATGGTGCGCAAGCTGTGGCGCATCAAAAAATAAATGTACAAACTTTAGATTGTGATTTTTATGTTTTTTCTGGGCATAAAACTTTGGGTCCTACTGGGATAGGTGTGCTATATGGCAAGTATGATTTATTAAAAAAAATGCCACCCTATCAAGGTGGGGGTGACATGATTCGTGAAGTTTCGTTTGAAAAAACAACTTACAATGACTTGCCTTATAAATTTGAAGCAGGCACGCCCCCTATTTCAGCTGCTATAGGTTTGGCCGTGGCACTCCATTATTTAGAATCGATCGGTTTGGCAGCGATTGCTGAATATGAACAGATTTTATTGGATTATATGTTGGTGCAATTGGCCAAGATGCCAGAAATAAAATTAATAGGACAAGCGAAGCATCGTGGAGCCATCGTGAGTTTTTTGTATGAGGGTGTGCATGCGCATGATGTGGGGAGTATTTTAGATCATGAGGGCGTGGCGATTCGAAATGGACACCATTGTGCGATGCCACTCATGAAGCGGTTAGGTGTCAGTGCTACATCGCGCGCATCGTTGGCTTTTTATAATACCCAAGAAGAAATTGATCAATTTATTAGGGCTTTGAAGAAAGTAAAAGAGGTGTTTAACTGATGTCTGGATTACGCGAACTTTATCAAGAAGTGATTATTGATCACAATAAGTGTCCCCGAAATTTTTGTAAATTATCGGGGCATAGTCATTACGCAGAAGGTCTGAATCCCTTGTGTGGAGACCGTATTTCACTTTACTTGGATATTCAGCAAGATAAAATTGAACGAGTGAGTTTTGAGGGTTCGGGTTGTGCTATTTCAACGGCTTCTGCTTCATTGATGACTGAAATGTTAAAAGGAAAGGATGTGGAAGAAGCAAAAAAATTGTTTTCTGTTTTTCATGCTTTGTTGACAGGGCAAGAAGCGAGTGATGAGGGTGATGACATAGGAAAATTGCAAGTGTTAGCGGGCGTGAAAGAATATCCTGCGCGAGTAAAATGTGCCACTTTGGCTTGGCATGCACTCATGGATGCGATGTCGGGAGCAGAAACACATGGATGAATTAAAAACAAAAATCATTAATGCATTAAAAATGGTTTATGATCCCGAGTTGCCTGTGAATATTTACGATTTGGGTTTGATTTATCGTATTGATATTAATGATCAGCAAGAAGTAGCGATAGAAATGACGTTAACATCACCACATTGTCCAGAAGCTCAAACCTTGCCAGGGATGGTGCAAACAGCTGCACTCAAGGTAGAATCGGTGACGCAAGTGGCTATTGAATTAGTGTGGGATCCGCCTTGGTCTAAAGAATTGATGTCGGAGGAGGCCAGAGCGCTGTTAGGGCTGATCTAATTGATCTAAGGGAATAAAAATATGATAAAAAAAGTGCTCATCGCGAATCGAGGTGAGATAGCTTGTCGTATTGTGAAGGCAGCTAAAAAACTAGGTATCAAAACGGTCGCCATCTATTCTCATGCTGATGAGGCGGCCTTACATGTTGAATTAGCGGACGAAGCGGTTTGTTTAGAAACGGATTCAGAAAAATCTTCTCTTCAAAATACTTATTTAAATTCACAAAAAATCATTGATATTGCAAAACAAGTCCATGCGGATGCCATTCATCCGGGTTATGGATTTTTATCTGAACAAGCGCAGTTTGCGCAACAGTGTGTCTCGTCTGGCCTCATTTTTATAGGTCCGCCTGCGACCGTGATCAAACTCATGGGTTCAAAAGACGCCGCAAAAGAAGTAGTGGAGAAAATCGGCGTGCCCGTGTTGCCTGGTTATCATGGTGAAAATCAAGAAACAGATTTTCTCTTAAAACAAGCTGAGCATATTGGTTTTCCTGTGTTACTTAAAGCCGCAGGCGGAGGTGGCGGAAAAGGCATGCGTATTGTGTCGAATGCCATTGAATTTGCCTCAGAATTAGCGGCAGCAAAACGTGAGTCTTTGTCGAGTTTTAATTGCGACAAAATTATTCTTGAAAAATATTTATCGCATCCTCGTCATATTGAAATTCAAATTGCAGCAGATGAACAGGGTCACGTCGTGCATTTATTTGAACGTGATTGCTCTATTCAACGTCGTTATCAAAAAGTGATAGAAGAAGCCCCTGTGGAAGACTTATCGACATCATTGCGTGAAAAATTGTATGAAGCGGCCATTGCGATTGCAAAACACATTGCCTACGTAGGGGTGGGCACGATTGAATGTTTAGTGGAAGCTGATCATTTCTATTTTATGGAGATGAATACACGTCTGCAGGTTGAACATCCTGTTACAGAATTGATTACTCAGCAAGATTTAGTGGAATGGCAGTTTATTATTGCCAATAAACAAGCGCTTCCGCTTGTGCAAACTGAAATTAAACGACGCGGTTATGCTATAGAAGCACGCTTATGTGCAGAAGATCCTTTGCAACAGTATTTGCCTTCTTCAGGTAAAATAAGCCACCTTGTGTGGCCAATGGGGGTGCGTGTTGATGCGGGTGTAAGACAAGGTGATACCGTCAGCATGCATTATGATTCTTTATTAGCAAAAATTATTGCTTGGGGGGAAACACGCGCAGAAGCTGTGAGTGTATTAGCAAAAGCCATAGATGATATTGAAATAGTGGGCATTACCACAAATCGAGAATTAATAAAAAATCTATTAGCTTTGCCCGATTATCATGAAGCAAAACTGTCTACGCAATTCATTCCACAGCATGTCGAATCATTATTTTTGACGAGAAAAACAGATTGGCATCATGTGTTACCTTTGGCGAGTTTGTATTTGCTGCATACACATCGTTCGTTTCAGAATGCGCCTTGGTCTCAACTTCTTGGGTTTCGACTAAACCAACTGCCTGAATCCGTCTTTTATTTTTATGCGGATCAAGCTTTGTCACTAATCGTGACGCAATTGTCTGCCTGGGAAACCCCCTTAGAAAATGTGCAATATGAAATAAAAAGCCCGCTTTTTGATCATGCTGTGCGAGTGACTGCATTGAGTGTAAGGATAGTAAGGCAAGCTTCTGCGACATGGGGTGTGATCAGTGCAATGTTAAATGACATATTTTATGAAGCAAAAATCCTCAAACTGGAAAATAAATTACACATTTTTTGTCGAGGTTGGCACGATGTTATCCAGGAAAAGATGGATTTTTTGGTGTTGGTGCAAGAAACAGACAACGCCTGTATTCGTGCACCTATTCCCGGTACTATAGTGGCGATCTTGGTGAAAGAAGGCGATATTGTTAACAAGGGGCAACCTTTATTGGTGATGGAAGCCATGAAAATGGAGCATACTATCTCGGCTATGCAAGCGGGTACCGTATCGCAACTTCGTTATAAAGTGAGAGACCAAGTGGAAGAGGGCGCTGAAATGATGAGGATCGATACGGATGGGCATACCCAAGACAGTTAAAGTGGTTGAAGTGGGGCCGCGCGATGGTTTGCAAAATGAAACTTGTCAATTGTCTACTGAAACTAAAATTGAATTCATTGATCATTTGTCATTGACTGGATTGAAGGTGATAGAAGTCACGAGTTTTGTTTCAGCAAAAAAAATTCCTCAATTAGTGGATGCAGAAAAAGTCCTGAAGGGAATTCGTCGCAAAGCAGGTGTGCGTTATCCTGTTTTAGTACCCAACTTGCTTGGGTTTGAACGTGCACTTCATGCGGGTGCTACTGAGATAGCTATTTTTGGTTCAGCGTCTGAAACATTTTCTCAAAAAAATATTAATTGTTCTATCGATGAAAGTTTGCGGCGTTTTGAAGAAGTCACGCGTGAAGCAAAAAAACAAAATATGCCAGTGAGAGCTTATATTTCCTGTGCTTTTTCTTGTCCTTATGAAGGAAAAACACCTGAAAAAGCAGTTTTGTCGATGGCGGAAAAGATGTTGGCATTAGGATGTTATGAAGTATCTATCGGTGATACCATCGGTGTGGCTACGCCGCTTCAAGCGAAACAACTTTTTAGCTCGCTTATGCAAGTGGTGCCGCGTGAAAAATTAGCCGCTCATTTTCATGATACGTATGGGCAGGCTTTAGCAAACGTTTTTTCAGTGCTCCAAGAAGGTATAGCTGTCATCGATGCTTCTGTGTCAGGTTTGGGCGGTTGTCCTTATGCACAAGGTGCCACAGGTAATGTGGCCACAGAAGATGTGTTGTATTTGTTACAGGGCTTGGGCATTGAAACGGGCGTGGATCTAAATGCAATCTTGAAGGTCGGTAAATTTATTTGTGAAAAATTAAAAAAACAAACTCGATCAAAAGTGGCACAAGCAGTGGGAACGAGCTGAACTACTATTGCTTTTCTTCTCCCCTGGGGCGATGTGGATTTGCAATGACGCCCCAGAGGGTGAGGCGCAACGACTATCGAATAGAGTAGGGGTAAAGTGATGATGTTTGGGTTTAATAAAGTCGTCTCCAGTTATGAAGAAGCCTTGAAAGGCTTAGAAAGCAATATGACAGTGATGGTGGGCGGGTTTGGTCTGTGTGGTATTCCTGAAAACTTAATTGAACACGTGGCGCAAATGGAGGTGACGAGTTTAACCTGTATTTCTAATAATGCAGGTGTGGATGGATTTGGTTTGGGTAAATGGTTAGAAAAACGAAAAATAAAAACCATGATGGCTTCTTATGTGGGTGAAAATGCCTTGTTTGAATCTTTGTGTTTAAGTGGCGAACTGAGTGTGGTATTGATGCCGCAAGGCACCTTAGCTGAAAAAATTCGTGCAGGCGGAGCGGGCATCCCTGCTTTTTATACCGCCACGGGTGTGGGGACAGTGGTCGCGGAAGGAAAAGAAACAAAACAGTTTAAAGGACGTTCTTATCTGATGGAAGAAAGTTTAAATGCTGATTTTTCTTTAATTAAAGCGTGGAAATCTGACCCCTTGGGTAATTTGATTTATCGACATACGGCCATGAATTTTAATCCTATGATGGCAACGGCAGGCAAGATAACCGTGGTGGAAGTGGAAGAGATAGTGGGTGTGGGGGAACTTGATCCCGACCATATTCACACACCTGGTATTTATGTTGACCGTGTTATTCAAGGTAAATTTCAGAAACGTATAGAACAACGAACGACGCGGGTGTTGTGATGCAAGAAGATAATATGGAAAAGTCGGTAGAGTTTCAGACTGAAATAACCGATGCTAAATCAAAATTATTGATCACGATTGGTCATGAATTGCGAACACCCATCGCGGGTATTTTGGGTATGATCCGTATGTTAAATAAATTATCGATGCCTGTTCAGGCAAAAGAATATATTTACGACATCAAAATGGCTGCAGAACATGTTTTGTCTTTAGTAAATGACTTATTGGACACAGCCAAAATAGAATCGGGGAGCATGGAATTAGCTTGTGTCCCTTTTAATCTAAAATATTTAATTGAAGAAGCTTTGTCTATATTAAGTTATCAAACATCTCAAAAAAAACTGAAACTTATTCGTTTTTTTTCAGATGATTTACCTGAGCATGTCAAAGGTGATGAGCGTGCGATTAAACAAATTATTATTAATTTAGTGGGAAATGCGATTAAATTTACGGAACAAGGTGAAGTTGGGTTCGCCATCAGTGTGTTTGAGTTGCAGCCTCATTCTGTCTTAATAAAAATGGAGGTGACAGACACGGGTGTGGGTATTTCTGAAGATAAACTTGCTTTTATTTTTGATCAATTCTCGCATGCGGATAATAGTTATGCGCGTCAACAAGGTGGGACAGGGTTAGGTTTGGCTTTGTGTAAAAATTATTTAGATTTAATGGGGGGCAGCATCACCGCGCAAAGCCGATTAGGAAAAGGTTCGACGTTTTGTTGCATGATCCCCTTTGAATTACCCCAAGACTCTTTTCTTCCTCCACAACAGAGTGTTGAACTCGATCCTCGTTTACTACAGGCTTTTTGCCCTGAAAGACGAGAAGAAAACACGATTTTAAAAGTATTGTTGGTAGAAGATAATCTTGTCATCAAAAAAGTACATCTTGCTTTGTTGCAAGAGTTAGGTTGCTGTGTGGATGTTTTAGATCGCGGTGAGTTAGTGTTGAATCGACTCAAACAAGGTGAACAATACGATATTATTTTTATGGACATAGGATTGCCTGATTGCGCGGGGACAACGGTCGCTGAAATGATTCGTCAGTGGGAGCAACGTCAGGGTATGCCCGCTGTGCCGTTGATCGCCATGACCGCTTATCTTCAACAAGAAGAACATACTCGTTGTTTTGATGCAGGGATGGATGCGGTGATCACCAAGCCTGTTGAAATGTCTGAATTACGTTGTATTTTAAAAAATTTTTCAGATAAAAAAACAAATTAAAGTTAAAGGATTTTCTATGCACTCATCTTCCCCAGGCTACTTATTTCGCCAAGCCCTTTTGAAAGAAAAACCCCTGCAGATTGTGGGTGTTGTTAATGCCTATTGCGCTCTGATGGCTCAAGACGTGGGCTTTAAAGCCTTATATCTTTCAGGTGCGGGCGTGGCGAACGCGTGTTTTGGGTTGCCTGATTTAGGTATGACAAGTTTGGATAATGTGTTGCAAGAAGTACAGCGCATCACGAGTGTGAGCGCCCTGCCTTTGTTAGTGGATGTGGATACAGGGTGGGGATCTATTTTAAATGTGGCGCGCACAACCTCTTTATTAGCACGCGCGGGTGCTGCGGGTTTGCACCTTGAAGATCAGATTTTATCGAAACGTTGTGGTCATCGTGAAGGAAAAAAATTAATTCATGTAGACACCATGTCAGCACGTATTCGTGCAGCAGTTCAAGCCAAGCCTGATCCGCATTTTGTGGTCATGGCGAGGACGGATGCTTACAGTGTAGAAGGTTTGGAAGCTGCGATTGCGCGATCACGTGCGTATGTGGCCGCAGGTGCAGACATGATTTTTGCGGAAGCGCTTGAACATATTGAAGATTATAAACCGTTTGTGGAAGCGGTGGGTGTGCCTGTTTTAGCGAATATGACCGAATTTGGAAAAACCCCTTTATATGATCGTGAAGCATTAAAAAAAGTGGGTGTCAGTATGGCACTTTATCCCTTAACGGCTTTTCGTGCGATGAACCAAGCGGCATTAGAAACGTATCAAGTGATTCGTGAAACGGGGACACAACAATCTTTATTGCCGCGAATGCAAACGCGTGAAGCCTTATACCAATTTCTTGATTACGTGAAATATGAACATATTATTGATGAAGCATTAAAAAAGGATGAAGAACATGAAGCTTAAAAAAACAGGAGGATTAGCGGGGGTGGTGGCGGGTGATTCAGCTATTTGTACAGTGGGGGTAGAAGGACGTGGCTTAACTTACCGTGGTTATGATATTCATGACTTAGCAAAGGAAGCGACATTTGAAGAAGTGGCCTATTTATTAATTTACGGGGTTTTACCCACAGAAACCGTGTTAACACAGTATCAACAAAAATTAATTTCTTTGCGCACGCTTCCTCCACACTTAAAACTAATGTTAGAGCAAATACCCGCAGAAGCACATCCAATGGCCGTGTTACGTACGGCTTGTTCAGCTTTGGGATTATTTGAACCTGAAACTAAACAACATGTGCAACAAGAAATCGCGGATCGTTTGATTGCACTTTTTCCTGCGGTGTTAACTTATTGGTATCATTATTCACGTGATCAAAAACGTATTGAAACGCAATTAGATTCATCTTCGATGGCGGAATATTTTTTACGATTACTGAAAGGCCAGTCAGCGGATTCTTTATTGGTACGTGCGGTTGATGTTTCTTTTATTCTATATGCAGAGCATGAATTTAATGCGTCTACGTTTGCGGCGCGTGTGACAGCGGCCACAAAAGCCGATTTATATTCTGCAATTACGTCTGCGATCGGTGCGCTCAGCGGTGCCCTGCATGGAGGCGCAAATGAAGAAGCGATGGCGTTGATTATGCGTTTTTCTACGCCTGATGAAGCAGAAGCGGGTTTGAAAAAATTATTAGAAGAAAAAGCCTTGATCATGGGCTTTGGTCATCGCATGTATACCGTGAGTGATCCGCGTTCTGACATCATTAAACATTGGGCGCATCGTTTGGCAACGCATTTTCACGCTGAAAACTTGTTTGCAGTGGCAGAACGTATTGAAAAAGTGATGTGGGAAGAAAAAAAACTGTTTCCTAATCTGGATTTTTATAGCGCAATTTCGTACCATCTCTGCGGTATTCCAACTCATTTGTTTACGCCCCTGTTTGTTTTTTCACGCACATCAGGTTGGGTAGCGCATGTGATGGAGCAGCGTAGCAATAATAAAATAATTCGTCCTATGTCAAATTATACGGGGCCTGCGCCCAAAGTATTTGTTCCCCTGGCTCATCGTTTAGTGGATTAACCATGCGAGTATTAGGTATAGAAACGTCTTGTGACGAAACGGCGGTGGCTGTTTATGATAGTCAACACGGTTTAATGTCGCATCAACTCTATACCCAGCTTCCTGTGCATCAACAATATGGAGGGGTGGTGCCCGAGTTAGCCTCGCGTGATCATATTCGTAAAATTTTGCCCCTCACTCGGCAAGCCTTAAAACAAGCCCATAGTGCCTGGTCTGATATAGACGGTATTGCTTATACCGCAGGGCCTGGCTTGGCAGGCGCTTTGTTGGTGGGGGCTGTGTTTGCACGTGCTTTAGGTTTTTCCTTGAATCGTCCGACTTTGGGCGTTCATCATCTTGAAGGGCATTTGCTTGCGCCTTTTTTAGAGTCCACGCCGCCCGTTCCGCCTTTTGTGGCTTTGTTGGTTTCAGGCGGGCATACCCAATTGTTTTATGTGAGCGCCATCGGTCATTATCGATTACTGGGTGAATCGTTAGATGATGCAGCCGGTGAGGCGTTTGATAAGGTGGCCAAAATGTTAGGCTTGGGGTATCCCGGTGGCGCTGCGTTGGCCGCCTTGGCTGAACAGGGTAAGCCTGGATTTTTTACTTTCCCGCGTCCACTGATTCATCGTCCCGATTTAAATTTTAGTTTTAGCGGATTAAAAACCGCTGTGTTGCAAGCGTGGAAAAAATCAGGACAAACAGATCAAGATAAAGCGAATATTGCGTATGCGTTTCAAGAAGCGGTGATAGACACCTTGTTGATTAAAACAGAAAAGGCCTTGATGCAAATGCATTCTACGCGTTTGGTGGTGGCCGGAGGAGTGGGGGCAAATACCCTGTTGCGGACACGTTTGAGCGCTTGTTTGGAAAAAATGCAAGGTCAAGTATTTTATCCGCGTTTAGAGTTTTGCACGGATAATGCGGCCATGATTGCGTATGCAGGTTGGCATTATTTGAAAGAAGGAAAGCAGGATGCAGATTTAGCGATTCGTGTGAAAGCCAGATGGGAGTTACAAAATGGATGAACGATTATTAGAAATTTTAGTGTGTCCCTTGTGTAAGGGAAAATTAATTTATCATAAACAAGCACAAGAACTGCTTTGTAAGTTTGATCGCATTGCTTATCCCATTAAAAATGGCATCCCGGTGATGTTGGAACAAGAAGGAAGAACCTTGAGTCTTGATGAGTTGAAATAAGAAATGTAAATGACAGCAACTCTTAAGTTGCTGTCATTAACCGCTCTATTCCAACCATACCGCT
>JACREE010000058.1 GCA_016218405.1 Gammaproteobacteria bacterium | reverse complement strand
TGAAGCATCAAAAAATTCCTCACCATAAAATTGCCGCTATCGCAGGAGTATGCGAAAACACTATGTGTCAGTATTTTTCTGATTATTTGCGAGGAGGTATTAACCTTATAACTTCAATCAATTTTTACAAACCTCAAAGCAAACTTAAATCATTTGACACAAAAATCAAAGAACACTTTAAGCGCAACCCACCTACCAGCATCGCGAAAGCTTGCGCTGAAATCAAACAGCTTACCAACGTCTCGATAAAAAATACCCAAATGCGAAAATATTTAAAATACCTTGGGATGAAGTTTCGTAAAGTCAGTAGCGTTCCTGCGAAAGCAGATGTGGAAGCCCAGAGGCGATTTCACGATGAGAAATTACAACCCAAGCTTGAAGAAGCAAAAGACGGGAAACAAGATGTTTATTTTGTAGATGCCGCTCACTTTGTGCTAGGCGCTTTTCTTGGATATTTATGGTGTTTTACCAGAGTGTTTGTTAGAACTCCATGCGGTCGTCAACGTTTCAACGTACTCGGCGCATTAAACGCCATCACCAAACAATTAGTGACCATCACCAACGATACCTACATCACGTCTACTCAAGTTTGTGAGTTGCTAAGAACACTCGCAAAAAATGCCTCTCGTCCAATCACGATTGTGTTAGACAATGCGCCCTATCAACGCTGCCAAATGGTGATGCAACTTGCACAAGAATTAGGGATAGAACTTTTATTCCTACCGCCTTATGCGCCTAATCTTAATTTAATTGAGCGACTCTGGAAACTCGTAAAAAAAGAATGTTTGTATTCCGTTTACTATGAAAATTTCTCACATTTTAGAGGAGCCATCCAAGTGTTTTTGACCAACATGGAAAAAACCCATCGGAAACAACTAAACTCGCTGTTCACACTCAATTTCCAAACCTTTACGGAAGAACAATTAAAATTTGCTGCTTAGTTTAAGTACATCTCACAAACCCCAATTGCTTCCTCAAGCGTTCCTTCCCATTTACCGCTTTGGAAAAGACAAGGTTCATAGCGCTCATTGCTGTAAGTGTAAAAAGCCAAGCTCCATGCATTTTCTCTGAAATGACGCAAACGTCCTATGGGAAATAGCTTCTCGTCTTTCCTCTCCATCGCATCAAGATAGCAAAATTGATTTTTAAAACGCAAGATAAGTTTATACTTCGAAAACCACGGGCGCGTTTTAGCAAATGCTTCCGCCTGGCAACGTAGCATATTGTGTTGAGCTGGTGGAATCTTAATTCCACCACTATGTGGATCATATACCCAAGGCATGAAGCTTAGCATACCACATTTTGGATTTAAAAAACCTCAAATTATGACCGCTTATGGTCTAGGCTTTTTCCAAGACTTGCGCTTGGAAAAAGAGGCTCGCCATGGGCGAGCAGCTAATTGTTAATTGGAGGGTAGAAAAACAAATTTAGAGACAAATGTAAAGTTGTATTTATTTCAATTAAGGAAGGGAAAACCATACCGAAGAAGGTGCTTACGATGAGCGAATAAAATGTCAAAGATGCCTTGATTAAAACAGAAGCCGCTATAATAGAATGATTGTATGAAACAGAATGACAATTTTACCAACTATCACAAAGATTTTCTCGATGGACGATATGACTGTGTAGATCGAATTGTGTTCAATGGATATTTTCAATCAGGTCAGCAAGGCGGTTGGTTTCGCAATTGGTGGCGAGATTTAACAGGTTCAGATGAGACGCTGGATAATGAGCATTTAAAGCAAATGGCAGGAAGTTTTAGTCGCAGGGTGCATTGCTGGGCCAGTGAGAACAAGATTCCATTGATACACTGTGCCCCAGGAGAGAGAAAACACCAGATAGCTGAAAAGTATTTGCCATCGGATCCGAATTATCAGGGGCTGTTTTTGATTCTGGTAGGCAAGGCACCCGGTCTTGTTTGGGAAGTCACGCATGGGAGTAAAGGGGTGCCACATTTGGAACGCAAGAAACCATGGCCTTACATTAATCACTATCATTTTCATATCATCGATAGAGAATGGGGACATATAATAATCAAGATGAGTGGACATCCACCTTTTGGCGTGCAAATAATACTCAACGGTCACGAATGGGTTGAACGCAAAGCCCGCAAGCAGACTATCTCCTGTGAAGTAAGGAAGGAGGGTAACTGCTTTGTAGGAGGTTCATTCCATGCCATTGACAAGATAGCAGATACCTTGTGCCAAGAAAGCGCTAGCGGGCTACTTGCGATGGTCAGTGACCGTTGGGTATATTCGAGCTGTTTGTGTTTTGCCCTTAATTTGGAAGATCAAGAGAGGACGAATTTTCGTTATCAGTATTCATGTTATCAGCTCGAATACAGTCGAAACCTGTTATTCACTCGTGGTAGCGAGTTGGATTCAGTCTATCAAGGACTTATCGAACGCAGCCGCTGCACTCTGGATGTCAATAAACTCAAGACCATATTTGGTTGGAAGCATCGTCCACACAATTTAAAGCGAAATGGTAAGCCATTACCGGACCCTCGTATAGAGTCTATTGTTGATAGGTCAGTTTATAACCTGACGGTATTTAAGGTACACTTTAGTAATTTAACTTTAAAGATCTACGACAAAGGGGAGCGTGTCCTTAGAATCGAGGCAGTCGTACACAACATCAAGGATCTGCGCTGCGGCAAGAGCTTAGAGAAACTTTCGATTATGCTGGAGAAGCTCCAGAAGATGGTGATCGATTTTCTCAATGTAGTGCAAGCAGTACATGTAAGTTTTATTGACGATGGTGCACTTGATTATTTGTCTCAACCGACTCAAATGGGTGGGCGACGACTTGCTGGAGTGAACATTGAGAAACAGCGGATGCGTATAGTGATGGAGTCTGTACTAGCATTGGCAGCTAATCCAAATGGATTCACCATTTTGGAATTGACTGAACAGGTGTGCAAAAGGATGGGACAACAAGAGGCATATAGTCAACGACAAACTGCATATGATCTTTGCAAATTGCGAGGCAACCATTTAGTGGAGCGGGTTAATAGGAGGCGACTTTATCATTTGAAGACCCCTGGTATCAGACAAATGGCGGCATTACTAATTCTTCGGGAAAAAGTTATCAAACCAGTGCTAGCTGCCTGTGGTAAAGCTCGTGGTGGGCGTCCACCAAAGACTATACATCCATTGGATATCCATTATGGAAATTTGCAGCAAGAATTGCGCGCTACATTTAAAACTATTGGTATAGCGGCATAATTGACACTATTATTAATACAAACATGTTGGTATTAATTTACCCGTAAGTGCATATAATCATGCTGTTGCTAGAATGGATGAAATGAGATATATTAGATATATGAATTACATGCCTGGAGAATATGTAATACCGCCAAAATTTACATATAATGACTATTATAATTTACCGAGTGATGGTAAGCGCTATGAAGTCATTGATGGAGAGTTGCATATGAGTCCTTCACCGAATA
>JACREE010000059.1 GCA_016218405.1 Gammaproteobacteria bacterium | reverse complement strand
TACTGACGATACGTCATGATAGTTTTAGCCGCGCCTCTTTCATGCCCGGGGTTATTTTATCAATTCGCAAGGTGATGGGGTTGTCTGAGTTGGTGTATGGGTTAGAGAATATTATGTGAGGTGGATTGCCGTTTCATGATGCGAATTGATAAAACTCTCTATTGTCATTTTCATCATCTCCTTGAACACGTTGAGCAGGCGTATGATTAACCTGCTTACTCGGCTGCTGTTCTATCTGCTCAATATCAAGATCTTTTTGTCTCGCCTCACTTTCACTCTGAAGTTTTTCTTCATAAACTTGCTTAAACTCTTCTTCACTTCGCTCATCAAATTCAAGCAATGCTTTTTTAGTTTGTTTAAACGATTGCGATTCAGGGTTAAATGCTCTGAAAAGCGCTTTGCCTTCCATCGCAAAGTAGAAAGCTAATCCAGCCAAAACAATCAGAGCAATGATGACCCAACCTGCCGGTGTGCCTACCAATGATGCCGAAATGGTTCCCAGCAATGAAACAGCGCTAAAATAACTACCCGCTATAGTCAACGTCACACCAAATATATTAACGCCCCATCTAATTATTTTTCTGGGTATCGACTCTTTATAATGAGTGAAATGATTTCTTTCAGTGATAACTTGCGTATTTATAGACACCGCTGCATCTGCATACGCTTTATAGTCGGCCGCACTCATTTTATTAACACGGCGCACATCAAAAAGTGCGCCGTTAATTTTATTTGCCATCTCAATTTGCTGTTCAATAGTGTGGATAATGACTTTAGCATTGCCGTCAAACGAAGGAATTTTTAATGCATCTTTTAACATGCTCGCTTCGAAAGCATAAAATAAAATGCAGTTTAGTAGGGTGATAAACAGACTACCCGCAATCAAAAATGGATTACTAATACCTGGAATAATGCTTAAAAGCGCCTGACCACTCACATAGCTAAACACCGCATCTTCAATGACTCCCAAAGAGAGCAACAGGTAGTAAGCAATTTTGCGCAAGACGGGAAATCGAGGTAACTTTTTCTCTTTTTCTTGAACTTTGTTTTCTTCTAAATGTACATCGAATGATTTTAACATTTGAAATTTATATTTTTCGAGGGCGACTCTCATCGACGTTTTTAGATTTTTAGTCTCAAGGTTGCATAACCCATTGTATCTTTGATTAAATTCACAAATGGATATTTCTTCATTCAAAAACGCATCCGCCCCCATAGAACCAACTTCATCTGATTCATTAACTTTGGTCTGATTAAACAACAAACTGACTTGTTCGGATAAGTTTTTATCACAAACCAGCTTGATTTTTTTAGATACAATGGTATTTGAATTGGGTTGTTGCAAACGCGCAAGAATGGCTGATGATGTGGATGTGGGCGACAGTTCATTTAAGGTTGTTGGTAATAGCTCAGGCTCCCCAGAGGGTGGGGGCTCTGAGCTATTTCGGTTGTCGTCATGGTACATAAGTTACGCTGAGATTATTATCACCAATCGCCACCCTCATCACATTGTCTCCGCTTTGATCGCCTTTGACAGGAGATGCAGGAGGTGCAGGAGATGCAGAAGCTTCAGGTGAAATTAGTGGTTTAGGTGCAGAATTTACAGCAGCCGCCATGACCCCCTGCACATTTTTTAGACTGCTTGTTGGACACGAAGAAGGGGTGAGATCACGGCCTTGTAATTCTCTAAGCTCGTTCTTCCTTAGGTGATCAGCGCTCATAAATGCGTCCACCCCCTGCCAAATACAAAGTGCTGCAGGTATGGCGATGAGAAAAATAAATCCAATTAATGCCAGGGAGATAAGCCCTACGGGCCCTGCAGCCATACACATCATGACACCACCGAAAATAAGCGCAGCTGCAGCTCCGAATAAAGATACCCCTAAAGCTGAGGATCCGGCAATATTCCAACGCACATCACGGATCTTTCTTTTTCTCTTTTCTTCTTCTAATGAAGCAACATGACTACCAGCCATTACCCACCCCTCACAATAAGAAAAATCAAAGGATAACAAAACCCTCAAATATTGTCAATAATTTGACCAAATATGGAGCTGGGGGGCAAGACGGCCAGAGGTGCTACGGCTGTCGCTGGCAGTTTGTCTCTTTAATAAAGAAAATACTCACAACAAGTGCCAAGAAGAAACAGGCGGGGGCGACGTAAAGAATACGTTGAAATTCTAAAGTG
>JACREE010000057.1 GCA_016218405.1 Gammaproteobacteria bacterium | reverse complement strand
TTCTCTCGATATCATTGAAGTGGCGGGCGAGTTTAAACCGGTGATTGTCGCCACCCTGTATTTTATGTTAGGGCACAGTTTAGATTTAGGGTGGTTCCGTGAACAAATCAATGATTACCCGGTGGAAACGCATTGGGATGCCTTGGCGCGAGAAGCGATTCGTGATGAGTTGGATCTGCAGCACCGCACCTTAAGTATTGGTGTCCTCAAAACAGAAACGCACGCAAAAAGTATCGACACGCAAATTAACACCTGGATGGAGAAACATCACTCTTTGGTTGAACGTTGGCGCCATACCTTAACCGAAATGCGCACCCTGCCTGCGATCAATTACGTGATGTTATCTGTGGCAGTGCGTGAATTGTCTGACTTGAGTCAGACGACGCGCCAGCTTGCGATGGGATAACTAGGGTTGTGCTACAAAGCCAATACTTGCCGTAACCCATCATCTAAGGCGTCCAAGTCTTTCACTGAGAGTTGCCCCGCTTGTTTGGTGAGCCGGCTTTTATCAACTGTTCGGATTTGATCGCAGACAGCCGTTGCTTGTTTCCCAAGGCAGGAAACTGAAATAGTGAGGGGAGGTCTTGCTTGTGCGGCAGTTGAAAGTGGTACAACCACGACGGTATGCCTGGCTTTATTGATAGGTGTTGCCCCCACTAAAACACAGGGCCTTAATTTATTGATCTCTGAGCCTTGGGTTGGGTTCAAATTAACCCAGTAAATATCACCACGATTCATTGTCTAATCCATCTCGTGAAGTTTCATCCCACACTTTCATCTCATTATTTAAAACCTGATCTTTTTCAACGAGTGTGGCGCATTCATAAAGAAGTTTTTCGCGTTTGGCCACTTCATCCTCGATTAAGTGCGAAATGGTTTTGCTGCGTTGGCGTGATGGGATGGTCGCCTTCAAACGAATGGCTAGTTGGTCTGGTATTGAAATAAGGATTTTATGCATATATACCCCTCGTACCTGAAGATGCTGGTTTTTGAGTTTGTCTTTTCCGCAAGGTAAAACTTTCTCTTGCTCGCAATAGAGTAGACTATTACTCGCTCGAGAAAGCATTTTACCTTGCAAAAAATACTTCCTCAAAACCCAGTCCCTTCAGGCACAAGGGGTATATTTCTCTTGCTGTTGGATTATCTGCAATGTGTATAGATATACAATATATTATTGATTATATCTTATAATATCCTAAAAGCAAGTTAAATTAGCTGCACGGTTTAACAATAATGAGTCAAATTAATGCTGAATCGGATCCTTTTGATCATGTCGTTTAAAAACATGTCCGCGGTGCAGCGCAGATAAAATACCAAATGCGAGACCCACCATGCCTGCAACAAATAATAAAGGGATTTTTTGTGGTTCACCGCCGGCTGCAAAATAAACCCCGGCACCTAAGAAGTAACTGGGTGCCATATCAAACCAGGGTGCAAGTTCAAGCGAGACGATAATAAAAGCGGCAATACCGACGACTAAAGGTGCGGCATGATCGCCTAACATCGGCTGTAGCTTGAAAGCCAAGAAATGAATAATTAGACCGAAGAAGAGCCCCAATGTAAAACCCAAAGCTTCACGTCCTGCAGATTTCAGCGAACATCCCGTTAAAAAATAAGCTCCCCAGGTGACAAATCCTACCCAAGGATGGAGATTAAAGCGTGCTGCCACCTCCATCCAGGCAAAGGATAAAATGGCGATGACCAGTGGAATTTCTAAGAAGTGTCTGATTTTTATCCCAATTTGCATGATCTTCTCCCTTTAATGTAAATTTAATGGCACTCCTAATAGATAGTCGAAGAAATATAATCTGACAAGTTCCAATTAAATTATGCTCAAAACGCAGAAAACATCATTTTGGGTATAAATATTTAATTTATTTTATTACCCATGATATACTTTTACATGTTTTGGGAGTAATTGGAGGGAATTGTGTCTTATCCACTCTTTATTGGACGTAAAAATGAGTTGGAACGCTTAAATGCATTACACAATAAACGTGCCCCCGCTCTGGTTGTGGTGAAGGGGAGGCGAAGGATTGGGAAAAGCCGTCTTGTTGCTGAATTTGCTTCAAAATGCCCCCGTAATCAGTTTTGGAGTTTTGCAGGTCTTGCCCCCGAAGAAGGGGTGAGTGCACAAAGCCAAAGAGATCATTTTGCGAAACAACTTGCCTTGTTTCTCAAATTTCCTCCCATGACTTTCAATGATTGGAGTGATGCGTTTGAACATTTGTCACGGCATCTTAAGTCAGGTGACATTATCCTCTTTGATGAAATTTCATGGATGGGGGCGAAAGATCCTAGCTTTATTCCAAAGTTGAAAGCCTGGTGGGATAGACAAACCCTCCCTGTTTTACTTGTTTTTTGCGGTTCAGTTTCTACTTGGATTGAAGAAAATATTCTAAAAAGCACCGCTTTTTTTGGCCGTATTAATCTGAGTATGACCTTGGAGCCATTATCTATTCCTGAAAGTGCTGAGTTGCTGAGAAAAATAGGACTTAAATGTTCTCCTTATGATACGTATAAGTTGTTGAGTATTTTAGGTGGGGTGCCATGGTATTTAGAGCAATTAAATCCCGCCTATACAGCAGATGAAAATATTAAACGGCTTGCCTTTGAAAAAGAGGGTTTGCTGGTTTTAGAGTTTGATCGAATTTTTCATGATCTTTTTAATACGAAGGGGGTGACCTATAAAAAAATATTGGATGCGCTAAAAGATGGGGCAAAAACACTGGCCGAAGTGAGAAGCATGATTGAGTTTTCTCGTGGCGGTACGTTAAGTTGTATGATGGATCATTTAATCACGGCAGGATTTATAAAAAAACAGGATTTATGGTCTTTTAAAACAGCAAAGCCTTTAAAGAAAAGTTTATATTGTATCAGTGATCCTTATATGCGTTTTTACTTAAAAGTCATACAAGAAAACTTGAGTCGAATCTCTCTGAATGGATTTAAGGATGTCAGCTTATCTTCTTTGGCTGGTTTTGAGGTGCACTTGGGTTTGCAACTTGAATATTTATTGTTGCAGAATCATTCTCTTTTGCTGGGAGCGATAGGTATTTCTCCTGTTGATGTTCTCTGCGATGGGGCTTATAGGCAATTTTCGACAAGTACTCAAAAGGGTTGTCAGATTGATTATCTTATACAAACACGAACGAAAAATTTATTTATTTGCGAATTTAAGTTTAGAAAGCGTGAGTTAGGTATGGATGTTGCTTATAAAATTCAAGATAAAATAAAGGCACTCAAGGTTCCAAAGGGTTTTGCAACGGTTCCCGTGTTATTTCATTTGGGAGGGGTTTCTAGCGCTTTAGAAGCGGATCGATATTTTTATCGTATTGTTGATATTGCAGATTTTCTGGGTAACGCGGAATCAATGTCCTAGGATCAGCTTCTGCATCGTCTGGCAGGTATGTTGCATGACGTGGATGTTATGAATACAAGCAAGGTGGCTGAAGGCGAGGGATTGCGTTTTAAATAAATAATGTAAATAACCACGCGAGTGGTGTTGGCAAGTGTAACAAGTGCAGCCGTTGAGGATGGGTTGATCCTCTTTCGCGTAGAGGCTTTTTTTAATTTGAATTCGAGCGTTTTCCATGTCACTTTCAAATCGCAACCAACCATTTTCTTCTATTAGATGGCCGTGATACAAGGCGCCGTGGCGTGCATTGCGCGTGGGGGCCACACAATCAAACATATCAATACCTTCTGCCACCACATCAATGAGATCTTGTGGAGATAAACCCACCCCCATCGTGTAGCGTAATTTGTCTTGAGGTAAATAGGGTTGAACCCACTGAATAATCTCCACGGTCTTCTGCATGTCATAACCAATGGTTTCACCGCCAATGGCAATACCGTCTAAGTCTAATGATGTGACAAAACGCGCGCTTTCTTCACGTAAGTCACGAAAATAACTGCCTTGAATGATGCCAAATAAAGCTTGAGGAAATCCATAAACAGAGTGGGGATGTTTTTCTTGATAGGCTTTGGATTGTAATAACCAGCGATGTGTACGATCCATGGCACCTTGGACGAGCGCCTTATCGAGTGTGTCAGGCGTGCATTGATCAAAGGCCATGATAATGTCTGCCCCAATGACTTTTTGCGCTTCTAAAGAACTGTGCGGCGTAAGATGGATGATTTGGCCATTGATGGGATGTTTAAAGCGTGCACCTTCTTCATTAATCTGACAAATTTTACTGTTTTTTGACAGGCTAAAGACTTGATAGCCACCACTGTCTGTTAACATGGCGCCAGACCAATTCATCATTTTATGCATGCCGCCCAAGGCTTGAATCACTTCAAGCCCGGGTGAAAGTAGCATGTGGTAGGTATTGCCACCTAAAATAATCTGGCTGTCTGTTTGAACGAGATCGGCAGGGGTTAAATAATTTAAAAAAGCACGCGTGCCCACCGGCATAAAGTGAGGTGTTAAAAATTCCCCGTGTGGCGTCGTGGTTTTCATGACGCGCGCCGCCAAACGAGGGTGGCGGGCGATGAGTTGCGTGTTGAAAGCAGGGTTAGACATGCGCCGCCGTCAATTTTTTTGCCCAAGCGCGTGCCGTGGCTTTGAGTTTTTCCTCATCGAGTGTGGTCAGTTCACGGTTTCTCATTAAAGCGCGGCCATTGACCCAGGTGTCAATTACATTCTCTCGATTACTCGCGTAAATAATTTGCGAATGAGGATGGTATAGCGGCAGCATTTCAATTTGATCGAGATCAATGCTAATCAAATCCGCCGCTTTACCTACTTCTAAACTACCTATTATTTTTTCAAGGCCCAGTGCTTTAGCGCCGTGGTAAGTCCCCATACGTAAAGCGGTATAAGCGGGGATAGCGGTTGCACTCTGAGTGGATACTTTGGCGAGTAAAGTGGCCGTACGCATTTCTTCTAGCATATTTAAATCATTATTGCTGGCGGTGCTATCTGTCCCAATAGCCACATTGATGCCTGCTTCTTGCAGGCGTGTGATGGGGCAAATGCCACTGGCAAGTTTCATGTTGGATTGTGGGCAGTGCACGATATGAGCGTGACTGGCTTGAAGTAAAGTGACATCTTCATCATTAATTTGTGTCATGTGCACGGCCATGAAACGATCGTCTACTAAACCCAAATCTACCAATCGACGAAATGGGCGTTGACCTGTGTTGGCCACAGAGGCTTCTACTTCTGTTTGTGTTTCTTGTACATGCATACTAATGGGGAGCTGATAGGCTTGGGCTAGCGCACGACAACGTTTTAAATTTTCATCGCTAACAGTATAAATAGCGTGAGGTGCCACAGCGAAGCTGATTAAGTGAGCTTGTTTAAAGTGACTAAACAAATGTTCAGCACGAGAAAAATAATCATCTGGCGTTTTTGCATACGGTGTGGGGAAGTCAAGAATCGTGGCACCAATACAGGCACGCATGCCTGCTTCTAAGGTAGCCGTCGTAATGTTTTCAGAAAAATAATACATATCATTAAAGCAGGTGGTGCCGCTGCGTAGCATTTCAGCAATGGCGAGTAAGGTGCCATTGTACGCAAAGCTTTCATTCATGAAGCGACCTTCTGCGGGGAAAATATGTTCTTGCAGCCAGACCATGAGAGGGTAATCATCTGCTAAGCCGCGCAAAATGTTCATAGGCACATGCGTATGTGCATTGACGAAGCCGGGTAGAAGAGCGTGGTGGGGGCGTTTGACCACTTCTTTCGCTTGGTATTGCGCATGAAGACTGGCGGTGGGGGCAATGGCTTTGATTTTACCCTGATCAATGGCAATCGCGTGGTTCTCTAATACAGTTTGTGTTTGGGTTAAAGGTAAAATAGTTTGTGCTTCAATAATTAAATCAATCTGTTCCATAACGTTCCTTATTATTCAGTGTCTTCGCAGCCATTTTCTCGATAAAGCTGACGTAATTTTGCGGGAGATTCTTTGATGGTTTCGGTCGTGATATTCGGGCTGACCGTATTATAAATCATCCGACGTTTAATGCCTGCACAGACATCATCATGCGTGTAGGTTTCATTTTGCTTGGTTAAAATACAGCCTGATAAGAATAAAGGCAAGGCGAAAAACAAAAAAGGGATGGCTAACTGTCGCAGTGAGTTAGGATGAAACATGGTGTTTCCTTTTTGGGGTTCAAAAGAGAAGGGTATTGTTTTGGTTTTAAGGCTTCTCGTCAACCTGTTCTGATAAAAAAACAGATGAGGTTTTTTTTATAAAAACACTCTACAATTGGATATTATCCCCCTTTTTACAGAGAACCCAGTGGCTCGTCGAAAAAAAATCCAAGACCCTTTTGCACTCAGAGAGGCAGAAAAATACGCAAATCCTATTCCTAGTCGGGAATGCATTATTGAGCTCCTTCGTAATACAAAAAAATCGCTTACCTATGAAAAAATAGCGGAAATGCTTGCCGTCAACATAGAAGAGGAAGAGCAAGGGGAGGCGCTGCGTCGTCGTTTGCGTGCGATGGAGCGAGATGGTCAACTGATTTTCAATCGTCGTGGTGGGTATATTCCCATTGAAGAAGCGGATTTAATTCGCGGACGTGTAGTAGGGCACAAAGACGGTTTTGGTTTTGTGATACCTGAAGATGGAGGGGATGACTTATTTCTTTCACCGCGTCAAATGCGCCGTGTTTTTGATGGTGATCGCGTGCTGGTCAATGTATCAGGCGTTGATCGACGGGGTCGTCGTGAAGGCACGATCGTTGAAGTATTAGAACGCCATACGCAGCAATTGGTAGGTAGGTTAACCCTTGAACAGGGTGTGGCGATTGTCAGCCCTGATAATAAACGTATTCAACAAGATATTTTAATTCCACCTGCGGAATTAAATGGGGCGGAGCAGGGTCAAATTGTCATGATTGAAATTCTGACCCAGCCTTCTTTGCGTGGTCAAGCGATGGGGCGTGTGATTGAGATATTGGGTGATCACATGGCGCCGGGGATGGAAATTGATGTGGCGATTCGCTCCTACCAACTTCCGCATAAATGGCCTGCTGAAGTAGATGAAGAAATGCGTGACTTACGTCCGCATGTGTTAGAAGAAGATAAAAAAAATCGCGTGGATTTGCGGCATTTACCTTTGCTGACCATTGATGGCGAAGATGCAAAAGATTTTGATGATGCTGTGTATTGCGAGGAAAAAAAGGGAGGCGGTTGGCGTTTGTATGTGGCGATTGCAGACGTGAGCCATTATGTACGTCCAGGAACGGCTTTGGATGAAGAAGCCAGTAAACGCGGAAATTCTGTTTATTTTCCTGGCTTTGTGATTCCGATGTTGCCTGAAGCGTTATCCAATAATTTATGTTCTTTAGTGCCGCATGCGGATCGTTTGTGTTTTGTGGCAGAAATGGAAATCAGTAAAGCAGGAAAATTAGTACGTTCACAGTTTTACCGTGCAGTGATGCACTCGCAGGCGCGTTTGACGTATACCACCGTGGCAGCTTTGCTTTCCAACGTGGATCCGCAATTGCAGGTAGATCACCATGATGTGTTGCAGCCCTTACAACGTTTGCATACTTTGTATCAAACCTTAAAACAAGCCAGAGAAGCGCGAGGTGCTTTAGATTTTGATACGGTTGAAACTAAAGTGGTGTTTGGTGAAAACCGAAAAATCGAACAAATTGTGCCGGTGGTGCGTAATGATGCGCACAAATTAATTGAAGAATGCATGATCTTGGCTAACGTTGCAGCTGCTAAATTCATTATTAAAAATAGAAAAACAGGGATGTTTCGTGTTCATGGGGGGCCTAACCCAGAAAAATTAGTGGATTTGCGCCATTTTTTAGCGGAATTTAGTCTGGGATTGCGAGGAGGTAAAACACCCAGCCCCCATCATTACGCTGAAGTCATAGAACGCTTGCATGGACGACCTGATTTTTATCTCATCCAAACTGTTTTGCTGCGATCATTGAGTCAAGCGTTTTATGGTATTGAAAACACGGGGCATTTTGGATTGGCGCTGGAGGCTTATACTCATTTCACCTCGCCTATTCGTCGTTATCCCGACTTGCTGGTACATCGTCTGATCCATCAAATTTTATCAGGTCAGGTGACGGATGAAGTGAGTGATGCGCATTTGGCTCGCTATGCTGAACAATCTTCCATGACAGAGCGACGTGCAGATGAAGCCACGCGTTCAGCGTTGGATCGCTTAAAATGCGAATTTATGTTGGAGCATGTGGGTGCAGAATTCGATGGGTTTATCACGAGTGTGACGGGTTTTGGGTTATTTGTTTCGTTAAAAGATATTTATATTGAAGGCTTGGTGCATGTGACAGCCTTAAAAAATGATTATTATCGTTTTGATCCGGTTAAACACAGTTTGCAAGGTGAGCGTACGGGTAAGGGATATCGCTTGGGTGATCGTATTCGCGTCAAAGTGATGCGCGTCGACTTAGATGACAAATTTATTGATTTTGCGTTAGCTGAAACGAAAACACAGGAAAAACCAAGTAAGCGAAAAAAGAGGAAGTAGAGAGGGATGCTAGATGGACATAGCTAAAGTCAAACGTTGGCTCTTTGGTGCACCGCGTGATCCCTTGAATCCTCATGCGCATTCGCACATTGCGCTGATCGCTTTTTTTGCTTGGATAGGCTTGGGAGCCGATGGCTTATCTTCATCTTGTTATGGTCCTGAAGAAGCATTCATTGCATTGGGCGTGCATGCGCATATTGCGCTTTATTTGGCTGTCGCCACCGCGCTGACCGTTTTTATTATTTCTATCGCTTACAATCAAGTCATTGAACTTTTCCCTGGCGGTGGTGGGGGATACCGCGTTGCTACGGTGCTATTAGGTCCCTATGCTGGATTAGTGTCAGGTTCGGCGTTGATTGTGGATTACATGCTTACCATTGCGATTTCTATTGCCAGTGGGTGTGATGCCTTATTTAGTTTAATGCCGCATGCCTACCTTCCTTATAAATTTTCAGTAGAAGTTTTTTGCACGTCTTTGCTCATCTTTTTAAATATGCGCGGTATGAAAGAATCCATTCGATTTTTGATGCCCATTTTTTTGGGTTTCATGATCACGCATATTTTTCTGATTGTGTACGGTGTGGGTGTGCGCGGTAATTTTGTCACCGTGGTGGTGCAAGATACGTTAAAAGAAACTTATGACTTGTCTCAACAGGTGGGTTGGGTATTTGTTATTTCATTATTTTTACGCGCTTACTCCTTGGGCGGCGGGACCTATACAGGAATAGAAGCGGTCTCCAATAATGTGAATCGTTTGGCGAGCCCGCGCATCAGAACAGGAAAGTGGACCACGCTGTATATGGCGGTGTCGCTGAGTTTTACAGCAGCAGGGATTATTCTTTTATATTTATTGTGGGGTGCTAAACCTGAACTAGGACAAACGCTGAATGCGGTGGTGTTTAAAAATATCATGGCGGATTGGCCTTATCGTGATTTTTTTCTCATGCTCATTTTAGTGTTAGAAGCAGGATTGTTGTTTGTGGCTGCCAATACAGGATTTTTAGGGGGTCCGGCTGTTTTGGCGAGTATGGCGCTGGATGCGTGGGTGCCTAATCGATTTAAACATTTATCATCGCGTTTAGTGACGCAAAATGGTGTGCTGGTTTTTGGAATTGCCGCTTTACTCATTTTATGGTGGACGCATGGCAGTGTTTCTTTGCTTATCGTGTTGTACAGCACCAATGTATTTTTAACTTTTTCGCTTTCTTTGTTGGGGTTAACCAAGCACTGGTTGAAGAATTATAAAAAAGTGTCTCATTGGGCAACGCGCTTGAGTATATCGGCTTTCGGATTTTTAATTACAACGGGAATTTTGGGGGTCACTGTATCATCGAAATTTAAGGCCGGGGGTTGGTTAACCATGGTGGTGACAGGGACAGTCATTGCACTGTGTTTATTGATTCACATGCATTATCGACGAACTAAAAAGAAGTTGAAATTGATCGATGCGGTATTTGCCACGATACCTGTTCAAGACAGTCGTTATTATCCCAAATTGGATCCTACGCAAGCTACAGCGGTGTTTTTTGTAGGTAAAAACAAAGGCCCAGGGATGCATACCTTGCTTTGGGCGCAGCGAATGTTTCCTGAGCATTTTAAGAATTTTATTTTTTTAAGTGCGGGAGAAGTAGACGTTGAAAATTTTGGTGTCCATACATCTTTAGTGAAAATGCAACAAGAGGTAGAAGATACCCTGCAATATTTTATTGATTTTTGTCATTATCATCATTTAGCAGCAAAAGCCTATAGCGTATACGGTACTGATCCTGTGAGTCTATTAGATAATTTGGCAGAAAAAATAAACACTGAATTTCCAAATTGTATTTTCTTTGCAAGTAAACTCGTGTTTGAAAATGACAGTTGGGTGACGCGATTGTTGCATAATGAAACGCCTAATGCCCTGCAGCGAAAATTGCATTTAAAGGGAATACAGATGGTGATTCTGCCGATGCGGATTTGATGAGGGTCTATACCCTACAAGCGACGACAAAGCTGTTCGGCTTCTTGTGTGAGGCTGTTGGCTGTTGTAAAAGCAACAGCCGTCAAAGCAAGTGATGCGACTCGCATTTTGCCACCTGGAGCAAAAGTCTGAACTAGTCTTGCGAATTTTTTACCTTGTGTGCTTTCTTCTGAAGATGTCCAAAGTTCTTTGACGGCAGTGAGCGGGGAAGGGCAATGATGTGCCTGTTGGTAAGCAGCCACACGTGCGAGGGGTTGTGTTAATGTGAACAAGATGTAGCGTGAAGAGGTCTCTATCATTTTTTCAGCGCTGGTTTTGAGAGCCTCCCTTTTTTCAGGGAACCCTACGCAAAGTTGCTGGGCAAGTTTTTCTGGTCCTTTGGAAATAGCGGCTGTTGCAGAAAATAATTCTCGAAACCAAATCATCATCAGACCGCGTGGAAAATAGTGTCCGCCCAGCAATTTTGTTTCGCCACAAGCAGCCACGATGCCCCCGAGCAGACTGGCGGCTATCACGCGGATTTGTTCAGATGCTTTTCCATTTAAGCTTTCATGAACACCTCGTTCAATAAGGATCAAGGGCAAGTAAGCGGTTTTAAAATAAAGCCCCGCATTTTTATAAAAACGAGGTATGCCTTTTGGTTTATGCCACATTTCTTTAAGGATAGCGCGGATGGGGTGTTTTTCTGAAAGTGTAGAGGCGTAAATGGGCGGCGTATTGGGGGGAAGCAAGCCCCCTTTTTTTGCTCCCAATAAACGCGAGCCATAAAACAGAGGCCAAGAGAGGGCCATATCAAGCGATGCAGCGAAAGTGGAGCACAATAAGGCATAAGAAATTTGACCCAGGCTGGGGCGCTTAGTCTCTTGTTTTGGCATGGGGGATCCTCAACTTATTTCTTTTCTTTTGGTTTAACGAAAAGATCGGTGATCGTCCCTTCAAACATTTCTGCCGCGAAAGGAATCGTTTCAGAAAGTGTAGGATGAGGATGAATGGTGAGAGCAAGATCTTCTGCTTCACAACCCATCTCGATGGCTAGTGTCACTTCTGAGATGAGTTCACTGGCATTGGGACCCACGATGCCTGCACCGATGACGCGATGTGTCTTAGGTTCAAATAATAATTTTGTGATACCTTCATCACGACCGACACTCAAGGCGCGACCGCTTGCCATCCAGGGAAAACTGGCTTTTTCAAAAGCGATACCTTTGGCTTTGGCTTCCGTTTCTGTGACACCTACCCAGGCAATTTCAGGATCAGTGTAAGCCACAGATGGAATACACTTAGGATCAAAATAATGTTTTTTACCTGCAATGACTTCTGCTGCAACGCGACCTTCAGGCACAGCTTTGTGTGCTAACATGGGGTTGCCCACAATATCACCGATCGCATAAATATGCGGTACATTGGTGCATTGTTGTTTGTTAACAGGAATAAAACCGCGTTCGTCTACTTGAACCCCCGCTTTTTCTGCATCAATTAATTTGCCGTTGGGGCGACGACCAATGGCTAATAAGACTTGATCGTAACGTTGTGCTTCAGTGGGGGCTTCTTTACCCTCAACGCGTACCCAAATACCGTCTTTTTTGGCTTTCACCTGGGTTACTTTGGTGGATAACATGATTTTTTTATAGTGCTGACTGATGCGTTTTTGGAAAGGTGCCACGATATCGCGATCGCAACCTGCGATGAGCCCATCGCTTAATTCAACGATAGAAATCTCTGTGTCCAGTGCATGATAAACCGTTGCCATTTCCAAGCCGATGATGCCACCACCGATAATTAACATGGAACCGCCAATTTGTTTTAATTCAAGCGCGGAAGTGGAATCAAGGATGCGTGGATCATCTGGAAACTGAGGCAGTTTTACAGGAGCAGAACCTGCTGCAATGATAGCTTGTTCAAAGTGAATGACTTGAGGGCCTTCTTTTGTTTCAACTTGAATTTCATGGGGTGAAATAAATTTGCCGTAGCCTGTGACGATGTCGACTTTGCGTTGTTTAGCGAGCATCTTCAAACCGCCCGTTAAGCGTTTGATGACGCTGTTTTTCCAGTTTAAAATTTTGTTTCGATCAAATTTAAATGCACCCGTGTCTAAACCATGTTGACGCATGAAGTTGGCTTCATCGATCACCTTGGCCATGTGTAATAAGGCTTTAGAGGGAATGCAACCCACGTTTAAACAGACACCGCCGATTTCATCGAAGCGTTCGATTAAAATAACTTTTTTACCTAAATCAGAGGCGCGAAAAGCAGCGGTGTAACCGCCTGGGCCTGAACCTAATACTACAACATCAGTTTGAATAGGGGTTGTCATGGGAGCTCCTACAATAAAACAGTGCGAATATCGCTTAAGCAAGCGGATAAATAAGTGATAAATCGTGCGCCTTCTGCGCCATCGATCACACGGTGATCATAAGAAAGCGACAAGGGTAACATAAGTCGCGGTATAAATTGATTGTTTTGATAAACGGGTTTTTGTGCGGCGCGAGACAAGCCTAAAATGGCGACATCAGGCATGTTGATGATAGGCGTGAAGGCGGTGCCCCCGATGCCACCTAAACTTGAAATGGTGAAACTACTGCCTTGCATATCTTTAGGCGTGAGCGCATTGTCTCGTGCTTTTTGGCTTACCACAGTGAGCTCTGCTGCCAATTGCATTAATCCTTTTTGATCAACATCTCGAATAACGGGGACAACCAAACCTTCTGGTGTATCAACAGCAATACCAAAATGAAAATAATGTTTAAGAATTAATTCACTGTTATCAGGAGATAAAGACGCATTAAATTGAGGAAATTTACGCAATGCAGCGACGCATGCCTTCATCACAAAAGCCAATAGGGTGAGTTTTGCACCTTGCTTCCCCGCTTCTGCTAGTTGCAGTTTTCGATAGGCTTCTAGATCGGTGATATCTGCTTCATCAAATTGTGTGACGTGAGGGATCAGCACCCAGTTACGATGCAAATTGGTGGCGGTCCATTTTTTAATGCGAGATAAAGCGTGTGCCTCTGTGTTGCCAAATTGACTGAAGTCAACCTCCGGTGCTTTAGGAAAAGCGCTGCCACCGGCTGTCATGGCTTGTTTAATATGATTGAATAAGTCTTCTTTGGTGATTCGATTTTTATGGCCGCTGCCTTTCAAGGTGGCTAAGTTTATGTCTAGGGCTTTAGCCAGGCTGCGTACCGCAGGACCCGCATGTACGTTGCCAGGGCTGATAGTTTCTTCAGAAGAAAAAGCAGTAGCAGCAGGTGGGGGAGCAGCTGTTGCTGGGGTTTGAGGTGATGCAGCGGCGACAGGTGTGGCGTGGGCCATGTCAGCAGAGGTTTCAATGCTGGCAATGAGATGACCTGTATTCACTTTGTCGCCTAACTTCACATGAATGGCTTTGATAATGCCTGTGACTGGAGATGGGACATCCATGCTGGCTTTTTCACCCTCAAGTGTTAAGAGTGTGTCTTCTTTTTGAATCTGATCGCCTACCTGAATGGGGATTTCGATGACAGTGACAGGGGTGCTAGAGCCCAAATCAGGCAAAGGTATCTCTTTTATAGTCAAGTGATGACTCCTTATCGCGTGATGAACACGGATTAACAATAAACAGGATTGGGTTTTTCAGGGTCAATGCCATATTTTTTCATGGCATCAGTGACCGTTTTGAAAGGCAATTGTTTTTGATCAGCTAAAGCCTTGAGTGCAGCAATGACAATGTATTTAGCACTGACTTCAAAAAATTCACGCAATTGAGCCCGTGTATCACTGCGACCGTATCCATCTGTGCCTAAAACGGAATACGCATGGGGGACCCACTGGCGTACTTGATCAGCAAAAAGACGGATGTAGTCGGTGGCCGCGATCACAGGGCATTTTTTATCTTGTAAACACTGTGTGATGTAAGGTATCTGAGGTGAGGCTTCAGGATGCAATAGATTATAACGTTCGATAGTGAGTGCATCGCGTCGTAACTCAGAAAAACTGGGCACACTCCAAATATCTGCGCTGACACCAAAATCAGCTTGCAGCATGTCAGCGGCTTTAATGACTTCAAGTAAAATAGTGCCGCAACCTAAGAGTTGTACGGATAAGGCCTGTGGCTGAGTCGCTGATTTGAATAAGTACATGCCTTTTAGAATACCTGCTTCCGCTTCGGGTGGGAGGGCAGGATGTTCGTAGTTTTCATTCATCAAGGTAATATAATAATAAATATTTTCTTGCTGTGTGATCATGCGGCGCAAACCTTCACGAATAATCACCGCTAACTCATAGCCGTAGGTGGGGTCATAGCAAATGCAATTCGGAATGACGGAAGCGAAAATGTGATTATGGCCATCTTGATGCTGTAAACCTTCACCCGCTAAAGTGGTGCGTCCTGCTGTGGCACCTAGTACAAAACCACGTGCTTGCATGTCACCGGCGGCCCAAGCTAGATCCCCTGTGCGTTGAAAACCAAACATGGAATAGTAGATGTAAAAGGGGATCATAGGTAAATTGCTGACACTATAAGAAGTGCCTGCTGCAATCCATGAACAAAAAGAGCCAGGCTCGGTAATACCTTCTTCGAGCATTTGTCCTTTTTGATCTTCACGATAATACATGACTTGTCCTGCATCGACGGGGGAATACAATTGGCCGACAGGCGAATAAATACCAATTTGTCGAAACAAACCTTCCATGCCAAAGGTACGTGCTTCATCCGGTACGATGGGTACAATGCGTTGGCCTAAAGTTTTATCTTTCAATAGGTGAGATAGGATGCGGACGAAAGCCATGGTGGTAGAAACTTTTCTTTCCCCTGTGCTTTCAAAAAAAGGTTTGAATTCTTCTTGAGTGGGTGTAGGTAAACTTTCTGATTGTGTGCGTCGTGCAGGTAAAAAGCCGCCGAGTTTGTGTCGGTGCGTGAGTAGATAACGCATCTCATCCGAATCTTCTGCGGGGCGATAAAACTTATATTCTTCTAACTCTTCATCACTGAGTGCGATGTGAAAGCGTGTGCGAAACTTTCTTAAATCCTCTATGCTGATTTTTTTTAATTGATGTGTGCTATTTTGCGCTTCTGCCGTGGGGCCAATACCATAGCCCTTCACTGTTTTAGCTAAGATAACCGTGGGTTGCCCCGTGTGTTTCATGGCGGCTTGATAAGCTGCATAGACTTTAATGGGGTCATGTCCGCCGCGTCCGAGATGCCAAATTTGATCATCCGTGAGGTCGCTCACTAAAGCAGTTAATTCAGGATATTTGCCAAAAAAATGTTCGCGGATATAGGCGCCGTCGCGGGCACGAAAGAGTTGGTAGTCGCCGTCTAAACACTCATTCATGCGTTTAACTAATAAACCCGATGTGTCTTTTTTCAAGAGGGCATCCCAGCCACTGCCCCAAATGACTTTAATGACGTTCCAACCTGCGCCACGAAAAAGACTTTCTAGCTCTTGAATGATTTTGCCATTTCCGCGGACGGGGCCATCCAGTCGTTGTAAGTTGCAGTTGATCACAAAAATCAAGTTATCTAATTTTTCTCGTCCTGCGAGTGAAATTGCACCCAAGGATTCGGGTTCGTCCATTTCGCCGTCGCCACAAAAGACCCATAATTTGCGTTGGCTGGTATCACTTAATTCACGATGATGAAGGTATTTTAAAAAACGGGCTTGATAAATGGCTTGTAAGGGGCCCAGCCCCATTGAAACAGTCGCGAATTGCCAAAAATCAGGCATGAGCCAAGGGTGAGGGTAAGAGCTGAGGCCCTTTTGCGCCACTTCTTGGCGAAAATGACTCAGTTGCTCATGTGTTAAACGGCCTTCTAAGAAGGCACGCGCATAAATGCCGGGGGAAGAGTGGCCTTGAATGTACAGTAAATCACCTTCGCGCTCAGGCGTGCAGGCATGAAAGCAATGATTGAACCCTACTTCATATAAGGTGGCAGAAGAGGCGTAGGTCGCAATGTGGCCGCCCAATTCAGGTGAAATTTTTCCACCATGAAGTACCATGGCCATGGCGTTCCAGCGAATGATGGAGCGAAGTGTTTTCTCGATGGCAATGTCGCCCGGATAGGCCGGAGTGGCTTCTGGGCTGAGGGTGTTTATATAAGGTGTACTGAGTGTGGAAGGGAGAGGTAAGCCGCATTCCGTGGCTTTGTGGATGACTTTGTCGAGAATAAAAGCGGTGCGTTCTGCACCCTCAAATTCTAGGGTGGAAGCCAGAGCGTCTATCCACTCTTGGGTTTCGTTTATGTCGGTATCAGAAGGATTCATTCTTTAACTTAGTGATAAAAAAGGTGGGCAGATCATGCAATTATACCCAATTATAGCTCAAGGTGCGATGGGTATGACTTGCCCAGTGTCTTCAGGTGCGAGATACTACTCTCCTTCAAAAAATCGTGGAGTGTAGCATGAGGCCGAGTCAACGCCAGTGTGCGGAATTGCGTCCTATCCGTTTTACCCGTCATTTTTTACCCGCTGCAGAGGGATCCGTGTTGGTTGAATATGGTCATACGAAGGTCATTTGTACAGCGAGCCTGACGTCAGGCGTCCCTCGTTTTTTGAAAGGCAAGAATCAAGGTTGGGTGACAGCGGAATACGGCATGCTGCCTCGTGCAACGCAAGATCGTACTGAGCGTGAAGCGGTGAAAGGTAAACAGGGTGGGCGTACGGTTGAAATTCAACGCCTGATTGGTCGTGCCTTACGTTCCATGGTGAATTTAACTGCGATGGGTGAACACACTATTCTTCTGGATTGTGATGTTATTCAAGCAGACGGAGGGACTCGCACAGCTGCCATTACGGGTGCTTGTGTGGCTTTAGTGGATGCCTTGGGTGTGTTAAAGAAAAAACTGCATACTCAGCAAGCGCTTTGGCATGGTTTGGTGGCGGCAGTGTCGGTGGGGATTTACCAAGGACAGGTAGTTTTAGATTTGGATTATCAAGAAGACTCTCAAGCTCACACAGACATGAATGTCATCATGAATGATCGGGGTGGTTTGATTGAAATACAAGGTACCGCTGAAAAAGCAGCCTTTAGTCGTGCAGAATTAACGGCGATGTTGGAAGTGGCTTATTTGGGAATTGAAAGGCTACATCAGGCGCAGCGAGAAGTTTTAGGCGTTGAAACAGCGCAATCGCCCGTGGGTTGCGAATAAAAGACAAATTATAAGGATGTTCTGTCACAATCTGAGGAAAAGCAGTGCTACAGGGTAGCGCTAAGATCTCCTTTGCGATATTGCCAAACAAAATCAGGGTGACAGGTTGTGCATTTTTTAGTAAAATTTCCAGCAATTTTTGAATGAATGGGCGCCATTGGCGTGCGTTCTCTTTAACTGAGCCTTGGCCGAGTACCAGGCTAGCGTTTAAAAGTAATACCCCAGCTCGCATAAAATTTTCAAACAGTGCTTTCCCTGTTTTAATATAATGTGTTTTATCAAGTTGGGCGATGGCTTCTTGTGATAAGTCATTTAAGCATAATTTTTTCTCTGCAACTAACATCGTTTTTAACATATTGCGCAAGGATGTGGCGCGGTTAACGTGTGCATCCAAGCCTGTCGCTGACCAGAGCGTGGTAACGCGTGCATCCCAGAAAGCAAAGCCGTTTGCTGATTCGGGACGAGGGTAGGGTGATTCACCCAATAAAATAAATTGAGTGTGGGATAGAGGTAAACGAAAGGCGTTGAAAATAGCCTGGGGGCCAGGCAGCCAATCATTTGTTTGTTCAAGCTGAGCGAGATAACGCGGGTTAACAGCGCGTAAGGCACTGAAAACCAAAGGTTGCCAACTGGGATCAATGACGTCTGTATTGAGTGTTGTCATGAAGAGGTAAATCAATGCGACTGAACAAAAAGGAAGGTTAACATGAAATGGGATTTGTTGCTCGGATTGAGTGCGGCTTTTTTTACAACATTTGCTTTTATGCCGCAGGCGATTAAAACCATAAAAACACAAAATACACAGGGTATTTCGATGTTGATGTACCTGATGTTTACCACGGGAGTGGTGTTATGGGCAATTTACGGATTTGTTCGGCATGATGCGGCAGTGTTTTTAGCAAATGTAACCGTATTTTTGTTTGCTTTTCCTGTTTTATTGGTCATTTTAAAAAATTATTATGCGTTATCTCGTCAAAAAAAGAAGAAGGAACAGTGAGGGTATGTATCATCAAAAAAATCGTTTTATCAATTTGGACACGGCGTCAGGTGAACGAACATTATTAGTGAAACAATTCAGGGGGGTGAGTCATCTATTTAGAGGGTTTGAATTTTACGTAGATGTGTTGTCCACCGATAAAAACATGGTGGGTAAAAATATGTTGATGACACCTGCTGCGATAAGCGTACAGGCATCATCGCATCAAACCCATTATTTTCATGGAATGATTACACATTTTGAGCGTGGCGAACGAGATGGGCATTTTTATTATTACCGAATCATTTTGCAGCCCAATTTTGATCTTTTAAAAATGACGCAGCAATTTAGGATTTTTCAACATAAAACCGTGCCTGATATCATCAAAACTATCTTGCATGAGAGAAAGATAGTGGATATCGAGTTTAAATTGAAGGAAACCTATCAAGAAAGAGAATACTGTTGTCAGTATGGTGAAAATACTCATGATTTTCTTCATCGACTTATGGAAGAAGAAGGTATTTTTTATTTTTATGTCCATCATAAAAATAAACACACGATTGTGTTTGTGGATAGTATTGACAGTTTTTCATGTGTTGGAGAAAAAAATAATCATTTTTCAGCTTGGTTTCATAAAGAAGCCTTTCATTCTGGAAAAATAGTGCTAACGGATTATGTTCATCAACGACCTAGTGCGGGTTTAACTGTGATGGAAGAAGATGAGCGTGGTATTCATGACAGACATTATCATCCCGGCGGATTTTCTTCGGTGAGTGAGGGAAATAAAAAAATGAAGTTACATAAGTTGTCGTACGATATGCAAGCGATAACGTATGGGGGTGAAGGCGAGGATTTCGCTGTGATGCCAGGTAAAAAATTTCTTTATCAGGGAAATGAATTTTATTTTTTATCGGTTGATTATGTGGCATCAGATCAAAGTTATTCATCGCAGGGGTCGGAGTTTTGTCAGGTCATGTTTTCATGTAGACCTTGTTCTGCCCCCTATAAGCCTATTCAAAAAAGAGTGAAACCAAAAGTGATGGGTGTTGAAACTGCCCTTGTTTTAGGAAAAGAGGGCAGTGAGTTAGAGGTGGATGAGCAAGGTCGTGTGCGGGTGAAATTTCATTGGGAATATACGAATAAAGCAGAAGGATCTTGCTGGTTAAGAGTGGCGCAATTATGGGCGGGGCATTTATATGGTATGCAATTTTTGCCTCGGGTGGGGCAAGAAGTGTTGGTGCAATTTGTTCAAGGTGATCCTGATCGTCCTTTGATCATGGGAAGTTTATTTAATGCAGAGCAACAACCGCCTTATAAGTTGCCTGAACATAAAACGCGGAGTGGGATTAAAACGCGTTCTATGCCAAATGGTGATGTATCTTCTGGAAATGAATTGAGTTTTGAAGACAAGAAAGATAAAGAGGAAATTTTTTTACATGCGGAAAAAGATTTCAGGCGTGTGATAGAAGATAGTGAGTTGTGTTTAGTGAAAAAGGGAGATTTTCAAGTAACGGTATCAAAAGGGCAGATTGTATTGAGTGCGGATAAAAAATTAATTCTAAAAGTAGAAGGGAGTAAAATTGAAATGGATGAAGAAGGTATTGTTATTTTTTCTAAAAAATTAGTGGTGAAAAGTTAGGGTCTGTTTACAATTCGCTAGGTTGAGACATAAACCCTTGATTTTCGAGCACCGAGGCGGAGCATACGTGGGTGGGTATGTGAGCAGCGGAGCACAGTAAATCAAGGGTTTATGGCCAGCATAGTTAGAATTTTAAATAGCCCCCAGGAGTAATTTTATGTTAACGACAAACTCAATATACACACCTACTTATCCAAAAGGTGATATTTCTCCTCGAGAGTCCGTGTTGAGGTTATCTGAGTATTTAAAAACATGGCACAACCTGAGTCTTTCGTTAATGAGTTCGATTGGTGAGTTTAGAACAGATCTTCAAAAAGTTCGTCTTGCATACAGAAATAAATTTGTAGCTAAATCGGATGGGCTGCTGAGGGTTCATAAAGGTGTTGAAAATGATGAAAACGATACAAGTAATAAAAGTGAGAGTATCGATTTAGAGGGAATAATAGAAAAAGAATCAGAAAAAATAATAAACGAAATGGTAGAAGAAAAGATAAAGGAAGTAATAGAACGGATGATAGAGGAAAAAATAGATAACAAACTTAATAACTTTCTCCTATGGTTTTCCAAGTATCACGAAAGTGACTTAGGAAGAAACCTTGATTATCGAGTTAATAATCTTTATTTGTCACGAAAGTGGGTGTTAAAAATTTGCCAAAATTTCCGTGAAAAACACGGACGATTTGAAGATTTTTTGAGGAGGTTGTCTGCTGACGTGGTGCTTGTATTGAGGCCTGAATTGGATAAATTTTCCGGAGAGCTGCTGCGTTATGAAGAAAGCGAATTGAGGCTTATTGAAAGTGGTGTCAGTTCTCTCTCCACCTTTGAGGGAACAATGAGATTTCCTTATTATTCTCTTCAGATAGCCGCCGTTTTTGAGTCAATCATGAGTAAGTATGGTTCATTAAAGTGTTGTGTAGAAACAATTTTATCTTGTTGTACGCTATTAGAAAAATATCAAGCTATCAAGAAAAACTATTTGTTGAAACAATTGGATAGTTTTTTATTGTTTCAAATAGATGAGGAGACAAGTCAAGTTAATGAGTCATGGGTAGAGTTTGAGGATGAGTTTTTCTCATTTGTGCCTGTTAAAATGAAACGTATTTTAAGAGTTTTGGATGAAATTCTTGTTGAATACCTGATTCCAACAGACGCTTGTTTGTTGGAATCATCATTATCCCGATTGATGCCCATTATGAAATATTTACAAGTTAAGATGGGTCTGAATCGCATATCTATCATGACTTACTTGCCTGGCCTTATTCTGATTTCTTTTTTGGTTGAATTAAAAAATTATGAAGATGTAGTGGCGGTATCTGTTTTTGAATTTGCAAATAAAATTTTGAAGACCATGCCTTATCTGTTTTTTTTGTCCCATTTTGAACTACAAGAACTGAGTAACAAAATCAAAGCTTTAACTTCGAGGTCAGATTTAACCGATGAAGATAGAGACGAGATAGAATCGATGAAAATAAGGGCTGTCACTCATAAAATAAACTCATGGGAAAGAGCGTTTATTGTTTTGTCTTTTCGAGCAAGTTGTATTTCGTTAAGCGATTCAACGATTGAACAGGTGCGTATGTGGCGAGAAGAAATGTTAAATAAACTACGAACCGAACCTCATTTTGCTCTTTGTTTTGGAGGTCATGATGCACAATTTACAGAAGTAATGAGCTTGCGTGAAAGAGTGATTAATTGTTTTAAGCCCTATAAAATGTATTCCGTAAATATTACGCAGGGGACCTTGAGTAACAGGAGTAGAGACATATTACTGTATGGGTTATCGGCAAGTGAGGTGAGGTTAATACCTAACAGCATGAATCAAATAACAAATAGAAAAGTGATGGAAGCACGTTCAGATTTAGACTCAATTTCTTATTCACCCCGTTTTTTTTCGGGGAGCAATGTGTCGATGGGTTGCCCTAATGGAAGTGAAAGCGAATATGTAGAGATATCTGTGGGGTGCCCATCGCCGCGTTGAGGTAGATTGCTTCCCTTCCCCGCTGTGGCGTTGCGAGCTGCGCGAAGCAATCTAAATATATAAATTCGGTCAATTTGGAGATTAACAATGATAGTGTTTTCAGACAAAAAAAATTTTTCTACTCTAGCCAACGAAGAAACACAAAGAATAGAAGCATTTGATCTGGGTCGAGTTGACGATATGGCAGGTTTTTCTTCTGAAGAAGAAAGAAAAACGTTTTTAGAGAAAGTCTTTTTTTATTATGTTTCAAGCGAAGAAGAAAATTCAATAGATAAATTAAAATTACTTGCCTCTTCACCTATTTCTATAGAGATCAATGAGGGTGATTTTTATATTTTATTGAAAAAATTGACTCATTATTATCAGGAAGAAAATGTAAAATTACGCGAATTATGTCTTGAAAAAATAAAATTATTTTTAAATTATGGTATGAATCCATGTGTTTTATTTTATGGAGAAACACCTATATCAAGGGCAGTTCACTTTGGAGACAAAGAATTATTTAAGCTATTAATGGAAGCGTTTAAAAAACAAGAAAACGATAAAAGAAAAATAGATATTCCTGAAATGCATTGTTCAGCTTTATCTTGGGCAGTTCAAAGAAAAAGCGAAATGATGTGCCGAGAACTTGTTTTGGCGGGTACTGACTTGAAATTTCCAGGAACAAAAATGTCACTCACCCCCTTTGAATATCTGCTTTGTCAGCAAGAACTGATGCGGAAATTCAATATTAATGGTTGGACTTTAAACGAATATTTAATGCTTTGGGTGTTTGATCCTCAGTCACCTGATCAATTTTTGTGTGTGGCTGATATATTCAGCAAAAACCCCAAAATAGGTGAAGAGTTCCTGCATGCCAGAAAAATATTGGATGAACGTGGTGTGGCTTTTGAACGTTTTTTGTTTGTATCTGCTGATGATAAAAGAAAAGAAGGTTGTATCAAAATCGTGGTGGGTGCGGCAGCAGATGATTACGCAGCCTCTTTGTGTGATGAGGTTAAGCGAGATAATGCAAACGAATCTATTTCACTGGAAGAAAGAAAAAATAAATTCAGACAGGCCTTGAATGCCTGTATTGTTGATCCTCTTCAAGGCTCAGTTGATCGATTGCGGGAATTATTGATTGTTAACCCTGTCTTTACTTTATCTTATTTTGTTGATCGTTCAGAAGAAGTTCATGAGGAAAGAAAGCTGTTTTTGATTGAAAATGCACTTTTTAATGTAAAAAATGGTTTTTCAAAATATGGAATCGTTTTATCTAAGCTGCATCTTTTATTAGTGCACGGTGCTACTCTGGGTGATTTTTATTCTTTTGGTAAAAATATATTGGACTGTTTGTTTTCTCTGGTAGATACAAATTTGATGATGAGTAGACAAGATATGTCTTCTTTCAATCTTTATCAATTTGACTTATTAATTTATAAAATTTTGGAAATGTTTGTTGAGCGAGGTGCTGTATTAGATACTCATGACTTGCTTCTTGAGCGTTTTAAAAAAGATGAAGAAGCTTTTTATGAAACAGAAAAAAATCATTCTTTTCTTTATTGCACGGCTAAACATGCTCTTTATAGGACATCAGAATTTTTGATGAGTAGGGGGATGCATCCTAATTTTTCATTGGATGCCCATTTTCCTTTATTGGGTATGCTTTACGGTGATGCTGAATTGGCAAATAAAAAAGAGGTCTTGAAGCTCTTGTTTCAATATGGTGCGAGTACTTCTCCTCAGGTATTCATGAAGTCTATTTTTGAGAAGGATGTTGTGCTTTCTAAATTAGAGCCCTCTTTTTCTGAAACATCACTGAGCCGATTGATATGGAAAATCGCAGTAAAAAAATTTAACGCTAAAGCTCCATCAGGATTAGAGGGATTTCAGACCAGACTGGAAGGAGAAGAGAATGATGCGCGTGAAATGATTCTTCTTTTATTGGAAAAAGGTCTGGAAACGAATGTTTTAAATTCAGAAGGTGTGCCCTATCTGGTAGTGTTTATTTTAAGTAGGCAGCATGCCATCGTTGATTCTTTTTTAAAGCGTGGTGCAAAAGCCGATCTGCCAGAACAAAAATTTTCTTCATTGTATGCGGCTGTACTGATAAATGATAGAGAGTTAGTTGAACGTTTGGTGACGATGCATGCTGCAGATGTTTCATTTCGAACAGAGGGTATGTCGCCATTTGAAGCGGCATGCAAATCCTCGTTATCTGAGTCAGATAAAAATCAACACTGGCTTAAGTATTGGGTTTTTGATCCAAACAAACCAAAAGATTGTGATTCGATTTTATCCTATGCTTCTACTTTAAATAATGATCAACTTCAAACAGTGCGCGCTATTTTTAGAAAAAGAAAACTAAAGAAAATGTTGCATAGGCTAGATGAAGTCCCCGCGTTCTCTGGTGCCCCTTCGTCTTCTTTTGAGGACGCGTTTACAAAAGGTGCACATGAACAAGCAGTGAATTTTTTTGATGAAAATAATCCGTCTCACGTGATGCTTTTAAGAGGAGATGAAATTGGATTTTTATCTTTTTCAGCTTGCTATGAACAATTGAAAAAAAAACCCTTCACTTTGAAGTTTTCGGATGAAAATGCAAGACAGGAACCCGTTGCAAAAAACAGCGCTTCTCTTCGACAAAAAACACTGGCAAGAAAAACGTTTTTGGCTAAGCAAGAACGAAAGGCAAGAGAAGAACGTGAAGAACGGATTGCAGCATTACAACAACAGAAAAGACTTGAAGAAGAACGTCTTGCCGCAGAGCAACGCCTCGCACGTGAACGCGCAGAGCAGCAGCGCCTCAGAGAACAAGCGTTGCGTAAGCAGGAAGAAGCAAGATTGCGACACACTCTGAGTATG
>JACREE010000056.1 GCA_016218405.1 Gammaproteobacteria bacterium | reverse complement strand
TTTCAGTAAAATATACGCCTTAATTAAAATAGCGCCAAATTGACAATTATCATTTTAGCGCTGGAAAGTATATTCATCATTGCTCGTTCTGCAGATTACGAACCACATTTGTCAACCCTTTAGCAGTGATGCGACTAGTGAGCTGAATATCACGTTGGCCTGGATAAATAAGCAGAAGTTGATCGAGTTTTAAGTCTTCGATGGCAATATGCATAGATTTGCTAACGCTGGGTTTTTCAGTGAATTTAAATTCAAATCCTATTCTCTGTTGATCTTTAAAAACAAGCAGATCTAATTCTGCTCCTTGTTGGGTGCGCCAGAAAAAAATTTCTTCGGGTGCGGCATGATACGCCTGAATAATTTGTTCTAGCGCATAACCTTCCCAAATAGCACCCAAATGAGGGTAATGTAATAGCGCTTGGTGATCTTTAATACCAAGCAAATTTAATAAAATGCCACTATCGCGAAAATAGAGTTTGGGTGTTTTAGTTTGACGTTTTTTTATATTTTCAAACCAGGGTGGAAGTAATCTCATCATAAAGGTACCTGCTAAAATATCTAGGTAATGGCTAACGTTATGACTTGAGATACCCATACTGGTTGCTAATGCTTGTCGGTTGAGGAGTTGGCCGTGAACATATGTCAACATCATCCAAAAGCGTTTTAGGGTAATAGCAGGGATAGAAAACCCCAATTGTGGAATATCACGCTCTAAAAAAGTTTGAATATATGCGCTGCGCCATAAAAAACTATCTGTTTCAAGTTCGGCAAGATAACTACGCGGAAATCCTCCGCGAGTGAGAAGTGACTGTTGTTCAGTACCTTCTTCAAATAAGGAGAAGGGCGGTAATTCAATGTAACCAATTCGACCTGCCAAAGTTTCTGATGATTGTTTAATTAAATCACGTGAGGCACTACCCAGAATTAAAAAATGGGCTTCATTACGGTCAGCCAATACGCGTAACGTAGGAAAGAGCTCAGGTAGGCGTTGGATTTCATCAATAACGATGAGCCCTCTTAGTTGAGACAATGTGTGTAGAGGCTGCTGCAATGCGCCCCAATCTTCGGCAATCTCTAGGTCAAAGTAGTGCACCTGTTGTCTTTCATACTCTGCACCGAACTGGCGAGCTAGGGTGGTTTTCCCTGCCTGTCTGGGCCCCAGTAAGGCGCAGACAGGGTGTACTCTGAATTGTTGCTTAATTTTTGATAGAAAAAAGGGTCTTTTCATTGTCATCCATGGTATTTATATGTATTTTTTAATAATACCATGGATAATAAAGATGCGCCAAGCTTGATCGAAAAAGACTTGACCCACTATACCCCTTGTACCTGAAGGGGTTGGGTTTTGAGGAAGTATTTTTTGCAAGGTAAAATGCTTTCTCGAGCGAGTAATAGTCTACTCTATTGCGAGCGAGAGAAAGTTTTACCTTGCGGAAAAGACAAACTCAAAAACCAGTATCTTCAGGTACGAGGGGTATATATATAAATATAACCCCTCGGAAGGTTGGGGAGGCAATGATGTGCCGCAGAGGGGGAGGGGCTGCCGTTGTTACAAAAAATTAACGACGCCCGTTGCCAGGTGAGGGTTGACGAGATTCAGGCGTTCTAACAAAATGAAACGCTTTTTTTAAGGTGTCGCTGTTCATGCCACGGTCTACGTAGTTTTTATTAAAAAACAGATCGCTTGTTTTCAGGTTTGTCACGATTTCATCTCGCATGTCCTTGAGATTTTTCGGACTTAAGAGTGTGTCGATGTCTCCCGTATAGGGGTCTCGTTCTATAATTGTTTCTCTGATTTTTTTTGCAAGTTCATAATTAACTTTTCGACTTAAACTTCTGGATGTTTTATGGCGCCAAAAGCCGTATGAAAAATCATTGTCGCCATGTCCTTCCACTCGAGTCATATACGCGTCTAAGCTAGCTAATAAGTAGTAATGTTTGAGTAAACGGACATTATCAGAAGGACATCTTGTGTTAAAAATTTCAATGCCTGTTTCTGTTTGTATTAATTGAGGTAGGCGATTTTTGCATGCTTCATAAATAACCCTGCATTGTTCAGGTGAAAGCCATTGAAGGATATTGGCGAAATCTTCTGCTGTTTTAATGATTGAAGGTAAGTGCTCTTTGCATGCTTCACAAACAACCCTGCGTTGTTCGGGTGAAAGGTACTGAAGAATAGTGGAAAAATGCCGCACTATTTTAATGATCGAAGGTAAATGCCCTTTACTGGCTTCACAAACAGCCCTGCCTTGTTCAAGTGAAAGGTGGTGAATAATATGGGCGAAATCCTCTGCTGTTTTGATGAGCGAAGGTAAATGTTCTTTACATGCTTCATAAACAACGGTGCGTTGTTCAGGTGAGAGATCCAGAAGGATCATTCTGAAATTCCACGCTGTTTTAATGAGCGAAGGTAAATGTTCTTTACATGCTTCAAAAACAACGCTGCGTTGTTCAGGTGAAAGATGCTCAAGAATAATGGAGAAACCAAAATCTGTTTTAACGGCATTAAGCGAAGTATTTTTCAGTGCTTCGAATAATTGCCCTATCCGTATAATGGACCCCTAAATTCGGACCACGAGTTAAGATATAATTCTCCAGCTAACCCAGGGGAGAAAGATGGCAAATATACGAAAGAAATACAGCCCGCAAGAAAAGGCAAAAATTGCGTTAGAGGCAATCAAAGGGGAACT